>DATLIT010000349.1:0-5076 GCA_035539295.1 Terrimicrobiaceae bacterium
GGGTTATCTTGATGTCGATGGGACCGGTCCCACCGGGATCCAGCTTGAGGTAACGTTCCAGTTTTCTCGCGTTCTCTTCCGTATACGGGATGTCTCTCCCACCAAATGCCCGTTCTATTGCTCGATTGATTTCTACCTCAAACCCCTTGTTTGCAAGCCTCTGAAACTCCCTCTCGAACATACCTTCCATCTCCGCGTTCGTCGTCGTTCTCATTCATGGTTTGTAATAGTCCCCATATTCACCCCCCATACGCAGTTTCACTAGCTTCCAGCATGTAAAGCTCGATTTGCCAATATTCTTCGAATGTGGAAAATGAAAGTGTCCATGCCTTAGATCCATAGGAGACAACTAATGTTGGTGGTTTCGGAACTATGCGGATTGGCTTATAGTCAAACATGCTGCAAAGACGTGCCCCCCGCTCGTGCCCTGTTGGTCTTTCCTTTTAGTTTGAGCATCCTTTCAAACCATCCCTGATCTCCCTTTGTGGCGAATTCCACATATTCTGTTTCGTCGTCGTTATATGTTATATATTTCCTTGGGTGTGAACTTTCTTTTTGCGCGGTTTAGTGTCTTTGCGGCCAATCGGTCTGCCGCCAAGCTTGCCGTTCTTGCGACCGGCTTTTGAATGAACGTTGCCGTGCTGCTTCATGTCCATTTCACGACGCAGCACGGCAGCGCACTATAATTACGCATTGCGGTTAGGTTTTGACGGAAAAATCCGGTTTTTTGAAAAGTAAAAGGGCCGCACCAGTTTCCCGGTGCGGCGCTCGCTTTCCTGCTGGAGGTGTGCCTTACGGGGCTTTCTTCTTTGCCGGTAAGCATCAAAGCTTTAACTACCGCCACCTTTGCACTGCTGCGCTGTTACAAACAGCGAGCCGCAATTCTCAATCTCCAATCCGCAGAAGTTCCTGCCATTGGCGAAAATCGCCTTTGAATCCCGAACTCTCGGCAACTTGGAAAGTCGAGACCACACAGCGTTCGATTGGCTTGCCGCTTTTTCCGGCACGTTCGCAGACGGAGCGGTATTCCCCGCGCGAGCGGTAGAGGTGATCCCCGAACTTGTCGTTCTCGTTGGCCTGTAGTTCGGCCAGGAGCTGCCGCAGCAGATCAACAATCGGCGTTGGCCCGAAGAGCCAGGAAAGGGTGCAGCTCCAAACTCGAACGCGCTTTTACGGCAACAAGGTCAACATCAGTCCGAACAAACGTAATGCTTTTGTGTTGCCCGAACACTACACTGAAGGTGTGAAGATTTTCACATTCGCAGCGTATCGTAACAACCATTCCTCGAAAGCCTAGATCTGCATAGCTGATTTCTGGCGGAGAAATGCGGACAGAGTTAATTCCGCACTCTGGACAGATTAAAGAAAGTTCCTCGCTGTCCGGGTAACAAAAGTCAGCAGCGATGCCGTGTTGAGTCCTGATTGTCTTCATGGATCGCGAGACCCATTTGGATGGACCTGACCAAAAGACTGAAAAAATTGGCCTCCGGGTGCGGCCCCGGGCCCAGAAAGACTACTCAAGCCTAAATGGCCCATCCCAGGGGTCCAAGGGACATATGTAGGTATAAGCGGCATGAGAAGAATAGCGAGCGGGATATTACTACCCTATGTTCGTGTGATGTGAAGTCAGGTTGTTCCCGCTTGCACTCATCAGGGTGGTCAAGGGACTAATCTCCAATCCGCAGCGGGTGTTCCCATGGCGGAAGTCGCCCTTGAAGCCAAGGCTCTCCGCAACCCGAAACGTCGAGATCACACAGCGTTCGATTGGCTTGCCGCTCTTTCCGGCACGTTCGCACGCGAGCGATGACGCCTTTTGCGGCTCATCTCGAGCGATCTGTTGAATCTCGATCAGTTTTTCTCGATGAACGTCTCTGCGGAGCGGATCAAAAGCGGATCAACTTTTTAGTGCCACCTTGGTGCCACCGAGTGCCACCAAAATGAGCGTTTCTGTGCATTTCTATACATCTCCTTGCAGGATGTCGAAAAATTATCAAACGTCCCGAGATCGTTTATTTATGCGGTTTTCAAGGCACTGGGCAGGAGTGGATTCGAACCACTGAAGGCGTAAGCCAGCGGATTTACAGTCCGCCCCGTTTGGCCACTTCGGTACCTACCCGTCGCTTAGTTTCGCAGAGGAGGCCGTGAAGCTATTGCGCCGGCGCTTCGGCGAAACGTGGCTGAATGGTGATAGATTTTATCACGATTTTTGCCAATGGAAAATCGTTGCTGTCCGTGGGCTGGTTGCTGATGGAATCAAGCACGTCCAATCCCTCGAGGACCTCGCCAAAGACCGTGTACTTGCCATCGAGCTTCGGCAACGAGGTGAGGCAGACATAGAATTGGCTACCATTGGAAACCCTAGATGGATTGATGTTGTCGGGCAGACGCGCCATGGCCACCGCGCCGCGGACATGACTGCGTCCAAGTTCGGTCGGTATTGTATAGCCCGGTCCACCGGTGCCGGAACGATCCTCGGGTCCACGCCGACTTTGCGGATCGCCGGTTTGCACCAGGGTGCTCGGAAACGCGCGATGGAAGCGCATGCCATTGTAGAAGCGCTTTCGACAAAGCTCCTTAAAGTTCGCAACCGTCGCGGGCGCCGCGTCGTCATAGAGACCAATAACGACCTGCTGCAAATCTCGTTCCTTGCCGATCTTGATTTGCATGACAGCTACCTCGGGACCAACCGTGGCGGCGAGCCCGCAGGAGAAGGTTACAAAGACAAGGACGAGAGCTAAAAACAGGCTTTTCATCAGGAAACAAGAGGAAATTGAGAACGTTCCGCCGTGCCAAGGCAAGCACCACTTTCGTCTTGGAGGGCGAACGACAACTCAAGCGTCTGCCCATGGAGAAAGCCGAGCGCAACCGTCTTTCGCAGTTCCGGATGGAACATCGCGCTGGTGAGGCGTCCGGACTGTCGGCCACTGGCATCTACGAGAATGGCTGCTCCGACGCGCGAAGGCTCGAAGTCCCCGATAAATCCGCAAAGATGGCGATTGACTCGTCCGACGCTATGGATGCGCGAGACGACCTCCTGGCCAACGTAGCAACCTTTGTTAAAATCAACTGCGATCCGATCGAGACCAACTTCCTGAGGCAATGTATCCCCGGAAAGTTCGCGGTCCCATCGCGGGAGACCGCGTTCGATTCGCAGTAATTCAATCTCGTCGCGTTTCGCTTCTGGCAGATCGTTCGGCGGAGATGGCACGTCGACTCCCTCGACACCGAGGCGGCTAATTCGCAAGCCCTCCCTCCCTGCGGAGATCGAGCCAAACAAATGACAACGTTCCGCACTCGGCGGCAGCAGCTCGAAGGCGACGTCGTCCGAGACGGCATAGCGCTCGAGCCGTGTAACAAGAGCTTCTCCGAGCGCGGCCTCCGCCTCGACAATGAGTGACTCTCCATCGATCCACACGAAAACGTCCGCACAGAGCTTTCCTTTAGCGGTGAGGAGCAAGGCCGGGATTGCTTCGCCAGGGACGAGGCGACGAAGATCATTGCTAAGCTGGCCGGTGAGATAGCGAAGGCGGTCGGCACCGGTGACACGCACGCGCGTGCGCTGACCCAAGACGAAAAAACCCCCTTGGCGACGGAGTGCGCGCAAACGTTCCGTGTCAGAAGGCGCAGTTCTTTTCTCGTCGAGCACGAGATTCACGATCGACGTCCAAAGAAGAGAAATCCCCTCTTCTTTTCTTTTTCCGGAGCACCCACGCCATTCTCACCGGACTTAGCTTTGGCCGAGGCGAAAACCGTATCCGGAAGCACGTTGTCTTCATGCGAAAAACCGTAGTGCCGCGCGATGCTCGAGAAGTCTAGATCGGCCCAGCCTTTTTGAATGCCGGCCATCGCCGTGCCGGCGAAGGCGGCGGTCTCGGGAAGTTCGACCCCAAATTCTTCGGCCATCGAGAGCGCGATTTGAACGTCTTTGAACATGTGGCGAAGCGAAAAGCGCGGCTCGAAATCCGCGGTGATCATCGGAGGCATTTTCAAATTGACGAGTGGCGACTGAAGCGCGTGATGCTCGAGAGCTTCGCCCAGCTTGTAGAGCGGGATGCCGCTCTTTGCGAGAAGGCACATGGCTTCGGCAAAGGAACCAACCGCGACGGCAGCCATCAGGTTGGTCGCGATCTTAATGGCCGCTGCCTGGCCCACTTCCCCTATTTGGAGGATGGCCTTGGCATTCACCTCAAGGTGAGGTCGAACTCTCTCGAGGACACCAATTTCACCGCCAATGTAGAAGACGATCTGTCCAGCCTCGGCGGCGTCCCGGCTGCCAGTGAAAGGTGCGTCCAAGTAGTTTGCATTCCGGGCAGCGACCAATCGCGCAGCCTCGAGCGTCTCCTTCGGAGCGATGGTCGCGTGATTGAGAATGATATGTTCCGAACCGAGCGCCGGCGTCATTGCTTCGATTGTTTCGATTAATGCTGGACCGTCAGAGACAAAGATCTGAATAACCCTGGCTGACTCGGCAACCTCTGCTGCGGACGAAAGAAAATTTGGCTCCGGACGCGGCGTGCGAGTCCAAACCCACGTCTGATAGCCCGCCTTGCGTAAATTTGCGGCCACCCGGCTGCCGATAATCCCCAAGCCGATGACACCTGCATTCTGTCTTGCAGGACGCTGCATCAGTCTCCGGAAGGCGTGCTTGGCGGAGGAGACGACACCGGCGGAGGAAGCGTGTTCTCAATCTTGGCAGAGTCACGGAGCGACTTGAGCACGTCTTGCGCGGCCTCCTCCTGCTTCTTCGACTTAAGATAGGTCATAAGCTGGGATTTGACTTCGTCGTAGGGCAAGGTCCCGGCGGGCTTTTTCTCAGTCACTTTAATGACATGCCAGCCAAACTGAGTGCGCACGGGATTGCTTACTTCACCGACCTTTTCGCTAAAGGCGGCTTCGGCAAACTCGGGAACCATGCGATCCTTCGGGAAAAATCCCAGATCGCCACCTGACTCCTTGGCGCCTGGCTCTTCGGAGAGTTCCTTGGCGAGAGCAGTGAAGTCCTCACCTTTTTTGGCGCGAGCTTCCGCTCCCTCAGCTGCTTTCAGCTTTTGGTTGACTACCTCCTCGGAATCTTCC
>DATLIT010000350.1:0-2595 GCA_035539295.1 Terrimicrobiaceae bacterium
CTCCTTTTCCTGCTCGTTCTCGCGATCCCGCGAAACGCGACGTCGGCCGATCTCCCCAGCCGCACGCTGACCATTCGCGACCAGAAGGTCGTCGTGGAAGTGGCCTCGACACCGGAGACGCGCGCGACCGGCTTGATGAACCGCTTCAGCCTGCGCCAGGATCACGGAATGCTGTTCGTGTTCGAGGCGCCACAGCCGCTCGCGTTCTACATGAAGAACACGTACATCCCGCTGTCGATCGCGTTCGTCGACGCGCATGGACGGATTTTGAACATCGAGGACATGCGCCCGCTGGACGAATCGACGCATTGGTCGCGCGGGGTCGCGCAGTATGCGATCGAGATGCGGCAAGGGTGGTTCGCGACGAAGGGAATCGGGGTGGGGGATGTGGTGGAGGGATTGAGGTGAGCGAACTCGATAGGAGGCTGGCGAAAATGTCAGTAGGAAGACGAGTGAAGATCGGCATTCTTCACATGAACGTCTCGTATAAGCTTTCTAGGAAGATGGACCGAGCCCTGTAGATAACAACTGCGGGTATTACGGTGCCCCAAACCATTCCGATCTCTAAGGGGAGACTATCATGATGGTGACGATTGAGCCGATCGCATCGATGGAGGATTGCCCATATCCAATCCCGGCGTTCTTGCATCCAATGATGCAGTCGCTGAAAGAGGGAAGACCATTGGCCGAAGTTGTTCAAACCGTCGTTAGAGAGTTGGGTTTCGAGTCATTCGTTTATGGGATGAGCCTGGCAAAAACTCATAGGCGCGACGAACGATTTTACGTTTGGGGTACCGTACCGAGGGAATGGCTTCAGGAATACGATCAAAAAAGCTACATCGAGATTGATCCTCGGGTTTGTTACGGCTGGGATGTGCTGCCGCCGCCACTAATCTGGGACGCCACTGTTGCGAACGGAGATGCTAAGGTTGAGCGCTTCTTAGAACGGGCCGCAAGCTACGGAATTGGAAGCGGAATAGCGATCTACTTAAGAGACAACAATAGCAAGGTAATGGTTGCGCTGAGTGGACCGGAACGATACCTGACAGAAGAAAGACGCCTAGCCATATGTTCCAACACGGGATCCATAATGCATCTGGCGAGCTTGTTTCATTGGGTCTTTGTGAAACAAGTTGTCGGGCGCGGGATTGCGCCTGCTCAAGAGGGACATCCGCTGTCCGAGAGAGAGTTGAGCTGCCTACAATTCGCTGCGCATGGAATGACGAGCAAGGACATTGGCTTGAAACTGGGAATAAAGCAGCGAACCGCAAACTTTCACTTTGCAAACCTTATTAGCAAACTCGGTGTCCTGAATCGGCAGGAAGCAATCGCTACAGCGCTCGTACACGGACTCATTAGCGCCGATGACACTCCATGCGAATTGCACTCTAGGAAGAGGCGAGCAGGCAAGCGCAGCTAGCGAAAAACATTCTATCGAACTAACATTTCAACAAACCTCTCCAGCTCCGCCGGCATCGGCGATTCGACCGTCACCTCGCGTCCGCTCACCGGATGCGTGAACGTCAGTTGCCGCGCGTGCAGGAACATGCGCTTGAGCCCTTGCCTTGCGAGCTCCCGGTTCCACGCGAAGTCGCCGTACTTGTCGTCGCCCGCCAGCGCGTGGCCGATATGCGCGAGATGGACGCGGATCTGGTGCGTGCGTCCAGTCTTGAGTTCTGCCTCCAGGAGCGCTACCGGGGGCGTGTGCCGTGGCCAGGCCTCGAGGCGCCGAAAGATCGTGACGGCGCGCTGCCCGTCTGCGCTGATCCTGACCCGTCGCTCGCCTTCCCGAGTCACGAACTTGTGCAACGGGATGTCGACTTTGCGCATGGCGTCGCGCCACGGTCCGCGCACCAACAGCAGATAGCGCTTGTCCATTGTCCCGGTGCGAAGTTGCGCATGTAGATCGACGAGGGCCGCGCGTTTTTTCGCGACCAGCAACACGCCCGACGTGTCCCGATCGAGGCGATGCACGAGTTCCAGAAATCGCGCCTCGGGCCTCGCTGCCCGCAACTGCTCGATGAGCCCGATCGCGATGCCACTCCCCCCATGAACCGCGAGGCCCGCCGGCTTGTCGACAACAATGAGCGCGTCGTCCTCGTACAGCACTCCGGGCCGGAAGGCAGGGGCAATCGCGGCAGGTGGCTTTGCAGCTCCCTTGGCCAGTCGCAGTGGCGGGATCCTGACTACGTCCCCGGTCGCCAGGCGGGCGTGCGGACCGACCCGCCCTCGGTTCAGCCGCACCTCGCCGCTGCGAAGGATCCGATATACGTGGCTTTTCGGCACGCCCTTCAGGACGCGCAGCAGGAAGTTGTCGATCCGCTGGCCAGCAGAATCTTCTCCGACCGTAAGCGGCGCGCCAGCATCCTTGCTTAACTCGTTCATTCCTCTATAATTGTGCCCGAACCGCGCGCATGCGCAGCGGGCCGCGTCCTTCGTGCGATACGCCGATGAACGGGCCGGGCGGCGCCGCGGGGCCCTGCTGCGGCAGGGAAACAAGCCGGCTAAGTCGCTCGCCGGGCGGACTTTCGAAGGCCGCGAAAAAGTAGCGATGGTAAAGGAACAGCGCAGCTCCCGCACCCGGCAAAGGCCGGT
>DATLIT010000351.1:0-10725 GCA_035539295.1 Terrimicrobiaceae bacterium
GATAAAGAGAGGCTCCTTTTCGAAACGGGAACTTTCCATCACATCGAATTAAAAACTGGAAAGTCCATCCCAGAAACATCGCCGGCAAAATCTCAAAGAAACGTCGATGGTTTCACGAATGAAAGTGTCTGAATTAATCGCGAATGCTCCGATACTGCGATGGCATGAAGCAGGCGCATAGGGTAACGACGCGGTTCCCGCTGCCGTCGGATGTCGGAGCTGATAGCGTCAAGCGTCTCTCCGATTTGGTCAACGAGGTCTATGACGAAGCTGAATCGGGCATGTGGCAGCGAGCGGGCACTCGAACGAATCCCGCCGAGGTCGAGCGCCTCCTGCGGAGTCCGGATTGTCGGCATCCACGGTAAGCATAGACTCCAATCCTAGGGTATTCGACCTCGTAAGGTCCTTTCTCGTTGTGCTTGAAGAGGGTAGCCTTAACCGCGCGGCGCTTCGCTTGCACCTCGCCCAATCATCGCTTACTCGCCAGATGCAGGCACTGGAGCACGAAATAGGTGGTGCCTTGTTGGAACGCACGGCGATTGGCGTCGCGCCGACTGCTGCAGGGCATTCGCTCGCTCGCCGGATGCGACCGGTGCTGGCCGAGTTCGAAGCGGCCATGGCGGAGACGCGACGCATCTCTCTCGGTCAGAATCTGCAAATGCGAGTGGGGTATATGCGCGTTGCGGCAACCCTTCTGAACCCAGCTCTGGCGCTGCTCAGGGAGACCCATCCCGGGGTGAATGTTCACCTATATGATTTGACTCAAGGCGAGCAAATTGCCGCCCTGCGCCGCGGCGACGTTGACGTCGGCCTTGCTGGGCAGGAGGCGGCGGTTCTTACCCGGGAATTCTACTGGCGACGAATCGCGCAGCTACCCCTAGTTGTCGCTATGCCGGAGAATCACCGGCTTGCCAAGCGAAGTCGAGTCAGGATGAGCGAATTGCGCAATGAGGTGTTTATCGGTGCCGCGGAACAAGCGGTGCCAGGCCGGAATCGTTGGGTCGCGAAACTTTGTCGCCGGGCCAAGTTCAGACCTCGCTTTGTTCGCTGCGGAGAGAGCCTCGCCAATACGTTGTCGCTTGTGGTGAGTGAGCATGCCGTCGCGGTCGTGCCGGACTACGTGAGGCAGTTTCCTGCACCGGAAGTGGTGGTTCGGCCAATCGTCGACGCTGGTGCAACCTGGGATTTCCTTGCCATCTGGCAGCGCGGACGCACTTCCCAGCCGATTCGCGAGACCTACGGTCCCTTTGGCATCCGATCGCACGAAGAGGTTCGAGTCGAAGTCGGTCAAATAATGGCACGCCTGCTCTTGGGAAGGCCGATCGGACGTTCTGCATGCCGTGCACGGGCAATCCGGACTTCGCATTGGACGACTCAGCTTAAGGGGTGTTCTGTGCAGCACGAAAACAACTCTCACGCCAACAGTCTCCGCCACCACTGGTGGCAAGAATGCCGGACATCCAAGGTAGTACGCCGGGATCAAGAAGGTCCCGGCCAACGGAGGCCCCGTCGTAGGCGTCGCCGGACAACGTTGACTTGGAAAGCTCGGGGCGAAGATATCGCTTACATCTTCTCCACCTATGAGATGACATTATTTCCCGAGAAAGCGGTAGCTCTCCATTACCATCCCTATGCCGAAGTCTTCTATGTCCTCGACGGAGAAGTTGAATTCGGTTCCATGAAGGATGGTCGTGAGGAATGGATCCCTTGCTTGGCAGGGGAGACAGTTATCGCCGGATCGGATGTAGTTCACGGTTTTCGCAACAGCTCCGGTAAGCCGGCGCGCTTTCTCAGCATTTCTACTCAGCTCCACCAGGCGTTTTTTGACGAATGTGCGGTTACAGCCAAAAGGGATGATCCGATACCGCCTTTTCCTGACGGCGAGGATCTCCAACGTTTACTCGAGGGTGCGGCAAAGCACCAGATATATCTGTTTGAGCAAGAATGAAGTAGACGTGTGCGCGCCGCCTAAAACGGAAGGCGCACACACGCCCTGCATTTCTTCAATGAAACGGCTGTTAACCAGATGCACGGGCACGCTCAAGGGCGCTCGCAGCCGGTGTTGGCATTTATGCGCTCGCTTGGCTGCAAAAATCTGGGGATGAAATTTTGCCAAAAAGCAGCGAAACGCCAGTAACCCGGGTCGGATGGGTAGGGCCGTTGCGATTCCTGCTTCCCCGGATCGATTTTGTGGCACGTTAATCCTCGCGACCGGAGCCTCTAGGCGCCTTTCTGCTGGTGGCGTGGGTCGTCACAAAGAAATTTGTGACTTTCCTGCTGAAGGCGCCCCGATAGAAGCAATTATCGCTTGTTAGTGGCACAACCACCCTTGCCCTTGCAAGTGTTCCTGCCCTTGCATCCCTGATCGCCGGCCTGACAGCCGCCTTGACCCCGACATGAGTTCTTTCCCTTGCAGGCGTGCTTTTCAACCATGGTCTGCAGCAAAACTTCGGCTGGAGTTGGTTCGCCGGCTGCAAAGGTGCGGACGCCCATTGATCCCGTCATAAGCCCAGCAACAGCTGCGCCCGCGAGGAGTGCTTTCGTTGTATTCATGTGGTGAGTTTTGTCGAGCTTCGAGCACATGATGCACACTTGCCCAGGGGCGAGCAAGCCGAGTGAACTGCCCAGGCAAATCGCGAGACGTAAGGAAGTCGCGAGACCTAAGGAAGACCGTCGCGTGTTACGAGGAGCAGCGACAAGGGAGCTGAACATAATTAGGAAGATTGCAACTGCCCCTCTTCATGTTGACAATGAGCAGCTTGCCATCGAGTTCTGGACAACGCAGGTCGGCTTCAAAGTGCATCGCGAGAAACCGATGGGCGCTCAGGCCAGCTGGATTGAGGTAGGCTTTCTCTTGTAAGTAGCTCGGCGGGTGAGGACTCTTCGTTCACAAAGTGATAAAGAGAGGCTCCTTTTCGAAACGGGAACTTTCCATCACATCGAATTAAAAACTGGAAAATCCATCCCAGAAACATCACTGGCAAGTTCTCGAGGAACCGGTCCATGGGTTTCCGGATGAAGTGCCTGAGCTACTGCCAACGCTCTCGAATATGGTAACGGCATGAAGCAACCACCTAAGGTGACGACGCGGTTCCCGCTGCCGTCGGATGTCGGAGCTGATAGCGTCAAGCGTCTCTCCGATTTGATCAACGAGGTCTATGACGAAGCCGAATCGGGCATGTGGAAGCGAAAGGGCACCCGAACCAATCCCGGCGAGGTCGAGCGCCTCCTTCGTGCTCACTCGTTAATCTTGGCCGAAATCGAAGGCGTGCTCGTGGGGTCGGTAAACGTCAACGTGATGAGCGACGGAATCGGAGAGTTCGGCATGCTCGTCGCCGATCGCAATTATCGTGGCGAAGGCATCGGATCGGCGTTGGTCAAGCACGCGGAAAGGTGGGCGCGCGAACACGCATGTCACACCATGCGGCTTGAAATACTGACTCCCCGCCACTGGACACATCCGAGCAAGGAATTCTTGAGGCAGTGGTACGCCAGGATCGGGTACGAGCCCCAAACTACCGAACCCTTCGAATCGATGTACCCCGAGTTAGTGGCCGAGCTCGCCACGAAGTGCGATTTCACGGTGTGGCACAAGTCCTTGGCCTGAATACTTAGGAATGTTTCTTTGAAGGCCGCTGCAAGGCAGTCGGGAAACTGCTTCTCGGGCGTGGCTCGATTTAGTTCAGGTGAAAGGGTTGCCGGTGGCTAGCTCTTTCGCGTTCCCGCTCACTCCATGGCTTCGGCGTGTTCACTTCGAACAGGTCGGGCAACGCTCCGAGATTTGAGCACGAGCACGATTGGTAGCATGAAAAGCGGCGCAAACGCCGAAACAGCCAGTCCCCAGCGCAGGCTCGACAGGTCGCCGACCCATCCGACGACCCATGGCATTAAGATTCCGCCGGCGTTGCCGATGGCAGCCAATGCGGCGAACATGCTTCCGCCTCCGGCTGAATAACGATCCGCCGTTACGCCGAGCACCGTAGGCCAGAGAGCGCTCCCGGTGAGACCGACGGCGATACATGCAGCCAGAGCAAAACTGGAAACCGGCAAAAATGAGCCAAGGAGAAAGAGAACGGCCGACGAGCCACAGCACCATGCCATTACCACAAAAGGATTAACCCTTGCGCCGATTGCGCCGGCGACCATTCGCCCCGCTGCCATCGCTACCGAGAACAACAGTAAGGCCATCCCACCAACCCACTGCGGATATCCCAACGTAATTTCGGCGTAGGCCGGTAGCCACTGAGCCATTCCAAGTTCAGTTGCGCCGCCGAGAAAGATCGCCGCCAACGCGCCCCAGAACCAGCGTCCCCGGAGTAAGTGTCGCAGGGGGGTTCGCCCGCCTGCTTCGGAGTCGGCCACCAGCGGCGGAAAGCGAAGCAGAGCGAACGCGGCCAACAGCACAAGTGGAAGCGGCAACAGCAGGTAACAAGCATGCCGCCAGCTAAAGCCGATCTGGAGGGCGACCGTGCTAGCGAGAATCGTGACCACGGCGCCAACGCAGTAGAAGGAATGCAACCAGTTCATCGCGGCCGATCTTCGATCGGGATTAAGTACGGCGACCACCGGACTGAGAATCATATCGAGGATGCCGGCCCCGAATCCAAGCCAGAAGACCGCCAGACCCAGGCTGCCGTAACCCGGAGCCAGTGACATGCCGATCAGGCTGAGAACCATGACACCGTTCCCTCCCATCGCAAAGCCTTTCGCGCCCCAGCGATCAGATGCCGGACCAGCAATGAGAATTCCCAGGACCAGACCGATAAAGCTGATTGCACCGAGCCTGCCCAACTGTTCCTGACTCAAGCCGTCCTGACCTCCGAACGTCAGACTCAAACTTGTCAGAAAAACCGGAAGGAGATTGACGCCAATGGCTAAACTCATCATCGCTCCGTAGCAGAGGAGCGTCAGCAGACGGGGACGAAGCATTCTAGAACGTTAGTTTGAAGATGAGCGTCAGGTTCTTGGCGCCATTATTGAGGCTGGGCAATGCTACGACCTCGGAAGGCCAGCGAGGTCCGCGCATCAGGTGCAGAACGCGGATAAACGACTTCGGAATCGTCCGAGCTCTCAAGATCGAGTAAATACTGCTTCCGCCGCAGCCCACCCCCGTAGCCACCAAGTTCTCCGTTCTTGTTGACGACGCGGTGGCACGGGATCAGGATGGCGAGGCGGTTGAGACCATTGGCGCGGCCCACTGCGCGGCCCGCTCTCGGCTCTCCAAGCGTGGCGGCGATCTCCTCATACGAGCGCGTCTCCCCATAGGGAATGCCGAGGAGCTGCTCCCAAACCCGCCGTTGGAACGCCGTCCCGGGATAGACCAAGGGAACCGAAAACGTCCGCGAGGAGCGAGCGAAGTAGCTTGCGAGTTCACCTCGAAGTTTTTCTAGGTGTTCGTTGGATCCGGGGACAACTGGTGCCTTGAACAGCTTTTGTAACGCCGCCAACTCCATTTCCAGCATTCGCCGGTCGGTGAACTCGAGCAGACAAACCCCGTCGGCCGTCGCGCCGGCGACAAGGGGACCAAGCGGGCTGCGCAACCAGGATAAGAAAACACACTTCCCGTTCCGGTACCTACCCGGGGGGTTGCCGAACGTCCGAGTGAACGCATCGCGGAAGCCGCTGTAGGACTCATACCCACTTTCGAAAACGGCGGAATCCAGCGCCCGATTTTCTCGGATCTGGTTCAATGCTCCTGACAGCCGCCGGAATCGGGTGAACGCTTGGAAGGTCATACCGTACCGGCGGAGGAAGTATCGCCGAACTGTGCCTGGGTCGATGCCGCGTGCCCTCAAGTCGCTATCCGTGATCCGCGACGAAGAGTTCCTCTCCACGTCGATCAAGAGGGCGGTGACCCATGGCGGTTGATCATCTAGTTCCAGCGGTCGGCACCGCTTGCACGGGCGATATCCGGCCGCGAGCGCGGCTCGCGCGGTCGGGAAATACTCAACGCTCTTCGGCAGCGGCTTCCGCGCTGGACAGGTCGGTCGGCAAAAGATCCCGGTTGTGCGAACGCCGAGGAAGAAGACGCCGTCGTAGGAGGCGTCTCCTTCGAGATACGCCCGCTCCATTTCGGCGGTTTGTGGCATGGTGTTCATGCGGAAATCTACACGGGACGCCCGATCGCGTTCCACCGAATTTCGGGCGCGAATGTCGATGAGAACGTATTCAGATCGACCCCATTGCGCTGTTTCCGCCTCAATCCTTCCATCCTTCACCCCGTCCGCAGGTGCGCGTGTTGGATATGGGCCTCGCAACTCACGAGCTCATATCTCGATCTATCCGTGAACTTCAATAACGCTTGACCGTTTCCCGATCGAGGGGACTTTAGTCCACCTTAGGACGTGCGGCATCGTTTGCACGCGCCCCAGTCAGAATTGATGTGATGGTCTTCATTGATCCAGATAATCCGCTGGCGGCTGAAATCCTGCAGGAGTCAGGCGAAGCGTATTTCGCAGCCTGCAGAAAGATGGTCGATTCCCTGGAGGCGCTGAGCTCCTTTGATCGCGCTCTTGCTCCGCTGGTTCTGGATGACGAGCAAATCGCGCGTAGGTCCGAACTGCTTGATAACGCCGCTGAGAGGGTTCACTTCGTCCTCATCCAGCGTGAAGCGATGAAGCTCTCGCGGTCGGAGACGTTCTTTGAAGACTACGAAGTTCCCGACGAGGTGCAAGCAAGGTTGGGCCAACGCGAGTGTTAGGGTGCAGAGCAAATCGGCCATGTCAGGCAGAATATCTTTTTGCCAATCGGACGAGTGGTAGGGTCGCTTAAGCGCCTCAATAATTTTTGGAATCGGTCGTAAATGGCGCGTGCTTACCAAGGCGCCTTAGCTGTTGTTGCAATTCGAGCTGACAGCACTGCGGAGAGAGGATCTAGTCGAACCGTGGATGACTTTGGGATCCTTCGCGCAAGGCACATTGAGGACGTCCGCGCCTTCACGCCCGAGGCTATTGCGCGGCTCTCCTGGAGCCGCGAGCGTGTTCGTGAGGAACAAGGGCGACGCTTGCGGCGGGTGCTCGCGCACGCGCAGGCTCGTTCGCCGTTTCACGCTGCTCGGCTGGCGGATGTCGATCCGCCGGCTTTTCAGCTCGAGGATCTCGAAGCACTTCCCTCGATGACGAAAGATGATGTGATGGATGCCTGGGATGAGGTCGTCACCGACAGAGAACTTCATCTGCAAGACGTCGTCAGCCATCTCGACGGATTGGTTTCCGGGGAGAAAACAAATGCGTATCTTCGGGGCAAATATTACGCGGCCGCGACGGGAGGGTCCTCCGGTAAGCGCGGCATCTTCTTGTGGGAGTGGGAAACGTTCGTCGTAACTGCCAACATTACCTACCGTATGGAAGCTCGACGGGACCTCCAAGAACCGCCATCCGGCCCACGACGGACGGCCGTGATCTGCGCAGGTTCATTCGTGCATGGGAGCAGGTTTCTTTACCCAACAATGTTGGACTCTGCGCGGGAGGCGCGGGTTTTTCCTGCAGGCCGCCCCATCCCAGAGCTTGTCGCCGGGCTCAACGAATACCAGCCTGACCGACTCGTTGGATATGCTTCCATCATTCAAGAGATTTGCGCGGAAGCACGCGACGGGCGATTGCAGATTCGGCCCCGACGCATTTCCACAAATTCCGAACCCCTGCTCGATGAGGCGCGGGCGATGGCGCTCCAGGTATGGGGCATCAACATCCATGATACCTGGGGATCGGTCGAAATCGGCCTGGCTGCCGCCGAGGGAGAATCATTTAGCGGCATGACACTCGCGGAGGATTTCCTGGTTTTTGAAGCCGTGGACGCCGGCAACCGCCCGGCGGCTGATCTCGCGCGCGCCGAAAAGGTCCTCGTCACCAAACTCTATGGAAGCGTGATGCCATTGATTCGATATGAATTGACTGACTCGCTGGTCATCGATGCGGGACCAAATCCGGATGCGCCGGGTTGCCGTCGCATTCGCGAAGTGAAGGGCCGCTCGGATGCCTGGTTTGTCTATTCCGGCAATATCCGCATCCATCCGATGAGCTTTCGCGGCGTCCTCGGCCAGGATCCGCACGTCAGCGAGTATCAGGTTCAGCAGACGCCGGATGGTGCCCGCGTATTGGCCATCGTGCACGGGTCGTTTTCAGCGGCTCCTCTCGAGCAGGCACTTGTTGAGGCCCTTGCCGAAGCCGGTCTTCAGGAAGCGCGGGTTACTGTTGAGCCTGTCGCCGAACTGCCCCGCCATCCCGAGACCAACAAGCTAAAGCGCTTTTTTGCCACTTAGCTAATCGAAATCCATCCATTTTCGCTCGGGAGCTCCAAACGGGCGCTGAACCACAGATGCGATGCTAGCCGATATTGAACTGCGTCATGAGGTGGAAACGGACATGCTCGAGAGCGTGGACCCCGCGATCTTCGGCAGGGATTTGGCGCATGAACTGAGTAGCGCGACGGATCATCTCATCGAGATCCTGGACGATGAGGTAATCGACTTGCTGCGTCCGCAGCAGAGGTTCGGTCACTCTGTTTAGTTCGTGGGTGATGTAGACGGGACGATAGCGGTGCTGCAACTCGCTAATCGCTTGAGCCAAGCCGCGGTTGCCACCAGCAACGTTATACACTCCGGCGATATTCGGCGTGGCTTGGAACAGCTTTCGGGCGGCGTCATAAGTCGCTTCGTCGGAGTCCTCACCTTTAATGACCTCCAGGACCTCGACGCCTTCGAACTGCTGACGCATAATCGAACGAAATCCGATCTCGCGATCTTCATGGCAGCGGTAGGAAAAGCTGCCAACCACGACCGCCACCCGGGCAGCTGAACGCCCCTCCAAGTGGCGTCCCATCAGGTAGGCAGCGACGTTGCCCGCCGCGCGGTTGTCAATCCCGAGATAGGCCGAACGAGCGGAGGACTCAATGTCCGACACCGCGGCAATCACACGCAGGCCCGTCCGGCGAAGGCGTTTCAATTCGTCAACAATCGGCGGCATGTTCTTGCAAACTATGGCAAGTCCATCGAAGCCAGAGGCCCAACCTTTAATGGCTTCAATCACCGCCTCGTCAGAGGCGGCTCCCAAGCCTTTCAATTCCGCGGTTCGCTCCCTACCTTGCTGCTTCTCGATAGTCGCCAAGAAAGACTCTGTAAAAGCCTCGCCGGCTTGGATGATGAACCCGATGCGCTGGGAAGCCTCAGCTCCCGACAAACCACTGAAGGGCTGGACGGTTCTGAGATCATACTCTGCCTCGAGCTGGGCAAGCGCTTGGTTCACTCTCTCCCGCGTGCGGGGGTGAACGCCTGCCCGTCCATGAAGAACCCGATCAACGGTAGCTTTGCTGCAGCCACACAACTTCGCGATTTCCTCAATTGAGGGTCTTGCCCGAGTTCTCATGCGCTCAGAATATCGCATTTGGCGAAGCACTTCAACTCATAGGACATCATCACGCGTCATCTCGTAAGTGGATGAGGAATTGGAAACGAGGTCGTCTTCCGTGATGATCGGCTAGGGCCGTCCCTCCCCAGTGAACGAGGCTTGCCGCGTCGAGCCATGAGACTCTCGGCGTCATGTTGGCGCGTTCGCGGAGGCGATCGCAAAGAAGTTTAGCAGCCTCGACGCGTTCAAGCAGGCGTTTTGAATTCCTGCTCGTCGATGTTCCGGATAGCGGCTTTCACTCTAATGGGAAAGCCGAGCTGGTGTCAGGGCCCAGAGCAATCCCCGAGTCCCATGCTCGTCTTCGAAAGCTGTCCAAGAACTCGCCCAGGGTTTGCTCGGCCACCTCCCAATCGAGCTCGGGCGAGCCGCTTGGACTCCCTCGTTGCTCCCAAAGGTAATAAGCCAGTTGCTCAGTAAGTTGGTAGACTTTCTCGTGCAGGTTCATCGGAAATATTGATGCCGGCTTGGGAGCAGTGCTCACGTGGAGCCTTGGGGATCCTTTGCCGTAAATTGGCAATCGTGTGAATTTCGCCGGGCGTGGCTCCTTTGGCGAGATATTTGCTCGGTGAAGTCTCACGGCCTGCGCCAGTGCGTTCCAATCGGGATCCGGCGAGCGGACGACCTCAACGGTCGCGGCTGAGACCAGGCTGCGTAGAGCCCAGGTTCGCGTGAGCGTTTTTCGAGTTCACGAATTTCTGCAAATTCGTGGCGTAGGTGGTGGCGAAGCGAGCGACGTTGTGAACGCGCCCGGGACGATGCGGCGGGCGCTCCAACGAGCGAGAGAAGTTTTGAAATGCAGAGGTTTGTCTAGCGGAGTTTGGTTTTGGCTGACAATTTCGAAGGTGTTCCGTGTTTTTTCCGGGCTCAGCGGGGCGTGCCAGAATGGTGCCAGATTGCTATGCGACTGACCCGCAACATGTTGAATTCCACGATGGCGGCTATGTCCGGAGCAAAAAAAATCGATCGTCCGAAATTTCGCGGAGATTCGGTTGAGAATCCGACCGTGCCGCGTGCCGCCATTTTGTTCCCAAAGCGTCTTTACGAATCACCCCCCGGTAGAGGATGATCGAACTTTTGAACGTCCGAAAATTCGCACCGATGCGCCCTGGCGCTGCAAATTCTTAAGATACTACCGCTCCATCCTTAGGAGATCGCCCTTCGCTTGGTACGATATGAGCGCCGCCGAGCTCACCGCAATCAGACCCCACACATGAGCACAAAAATTGATCCCGCTGAAAACCCATCCGTCGACCACCATGTTCGCTCCTTTCTCAAGGCTCTGAACTCCAGCGGTGGAAAGCCTCTCGAAACTCTGCCTCCC
>DATLIT010000352.1:0-2359 GCA_035539295.1 Terrimicrobiaceae bacterium
TCGCGAGTAGTTTGCATCTCACAATGCCTCCAGTTATTCCTCAGCGTAACACCGCCGATAGCGGCTTGCTACCGCCATCGGCTGTTTCACATCGAGGAGTTGTTCGACTTTGCTTTCCGCGGAAAGACGAGGCCTGAGAGCAGTATGCTGTCGCTTGGACAGGCGCCGAACAGCAGGGTCCACCATGGTCGCTCGCTTGCGAATCGGTGCGTCCTCCACCTTGGCGGCCGATTACCAGCGGCCGAAACCCTAAATGAATCAGTTAGCCCAAACGGCGTTCCGGCGGCCGAATCTTGCCATTGTTGCCAATTTCGTAGACGAAGCCGAAGATAGACTCTGTATCCAGATAGTAGTGTTCGTCCTCGTCGAACTTGCCACTCTGAAGTACATCGATGCCACGCTTCCGGTACTCTTCGAGCTCTTTTTGGCAATCATCGACCCATTCCTTGATGTGGTGGAGACCATCGCCTCGCCGATCTAGAAATTCCGTATAAATGTTTGTCCCGACGAGCGGCTGGATGAGTTCCAGCTGGGTCGTCCGATTCCATACCAGGGCTATGATAAATTTATGGTCGATCGGTTTACCGCGGTACTTTGCATCCCGTAAATCAGGCGGGCAAAATGTGTAAATATCCCACGGACCGATGCCGAGACGCTTGGAATACTCCGCGATGCTCTTTTCAATGTCTTTAACGACATAGCCTATTTGCATGATTCTCCGCTCTTTTATGTTTTCCATAAGTCGTCACGCGCTTTGATTGTCCAGCGAGGTCGAGTTGTCGGGTCTCGCACCGCAGGAGCACCGCCGTGGTTCGAAAGCGAAAGCACTCCCGCATGATGTGGATTGGGGCTAGAGATTCGGATATTAAAAATCGTTAAACGGGTCCGAAGCGTGGGACAAAACGCTTGATCATGTCGATGCCTTTTTTGCGCTTGCTGGTTCGTTGATCACAGCTTCTTTCCAAGTCCGTGAAATGTTCTCGTAGTTTTCTTGCAATTGGTCAAATCCGCCCGACCAATAAGTGCCTTACGCCTGTGCGCCGAGAAGCACTGGCACGATCATCCACGCCAACTTCCATTGGGCATCCTCGGTGCGCTCGACACATACGACGCAGCCGAACCGGAAGGCAACGATCTCTGTCTCTTCACTGCCCACCATGAGCAGCGCCGCCAGTTTGCCAAGGAATGGAAGGTGACCAACGATCATGAGATCCCCCGCCGACTGCTCGATAGTCTGTTTCAGTGGCGCGACAGGATCCTTCGGGGCAAGGTCGTTGCGCTGGACCATTCCCTGCGTTACGGAGACTGCGCCGGCGAGGATCTCGGCGGTCTGCCGGGCGCGGTCCTTGTCGCTATGCCAGATGGCCTCGAGCTTCAGGCCAAGCGGCCGAAGCAATTGCGCGACTTTTTGCACGTTGCGAACGCCTTCGCCGGTGAGCCTGCGCTGGGGGTCTTCCTCTTCGGACTTAGACTCTCCGTGTTGAACAAGGTAGACGCGCATATCACTCCTTGATTCGCGTCATCCTGCGCGGGCGGACGTGAGCTCTTAGGAAGTAAGCCAGCGCCACGAAGTCGTAGACCGCGTGGGTTGCGATGGGCGCCAGCAGATTTCCGATGACTATCCATAGAATCCCAAGGTAAGCGCCGATGAGAGTAGCGATCAGAGCGTAGGTCTTTGTCACTAAGTGAAAGATTCCAAAGATGACGCTCGCCACCGCGAGGCCGGGTATCGTGCCGATGTGCCTGGCGAGGCCGCCTTGGATCACACTCCGAAAGAACACTTCCTCGCACACGCCGGCCAGGAGTGAGATGACTGCCAGTTGCCACATTGGCCAAGTCTCGAAAATGGTTCGCACGTGGGTCTCGAGAAACTCGTCGAGCCGCTCGAGTGCGGGCAGTGAGGCATGCAGCAGCCAGAAGAAGAGGGCGAGCAGCGGCAGGCTGGCAAGGATTCCGACCCACAAATCACGCAGGCACCATCGCAGATCGCCAAGGAGTGGCTGCCCGAGAAAAAAGGCCAGCATCATTCCCGCGAAAAGAAGCGATCCCTCTATCAGGCATCCAAATAAGAACAGCTGAATTCGCACGGCACAAAGTGGAAAAATTTGCGATCGTTAGTTCAAGGCTGACACCATCCAACTTGCTGCCACGCAGAGAGGCATCAGACCCATCACAATCGGTTCGTCGTCGCGATGGTATTGTTTTGGTGGGCCTTCTTACTGGTTTAACACCCTAGGGAACGTTGCAAGCATGAAGTTCCCGACGGCTTCCCCATCAGAGGTGGGGTAAGTCGATTTCTCGAAATATCCCGGCGCGACCACGCTCATTGTCGTGGGTTCGCTCGCAGCCGGTCTTTATC
>DATLIT010000353.1:0-4385 GCA_035539295.1 Terrimicrobiaceae bacterium
CCGCAAGCGATGCATTGATCGAGCTTGTGCCGATGCAGTTGACTGCTGGAAGCGCAAACTCGTTCGCCTTGGCGTAGTCAAGAAGTTCTTTCACTTCATCGCCGAAGAGAACTCCGGCCCGAAATCGTTTGTTATTACCCATGGTAGGAAATTTTTGTGGTTGTGTTCTCCGGCAGACAATTCGCCATTGTGGAGGGGTCTTAGCGGAGCTTTTACCACACCACAGGGCGGCGTTCCAGCACTAAACACATCAGGATGGTATCGGGGCACAGCCAGTCGCGAGCCTGATTCCAAGGTACGTAATTTGCTATTAACGTACGAAATGGGACCTTTTCTGCATAAAAATGGTTGACAGTGCCAAAAAAAAGAGGTGACATTCGTTTACCCCCTTATCGTTATGAAAAAGAGTTCTCGCGCGTTTACTCTGATTGAGCTCCTTGTTGTCATCTCGATCATTGGAATTCTGGCCGCTCTGGCTTTGCCCGCCCTTTTTGGTGCCTTGGTGAAAGGCCAAATGACACAAACGTTGAGCAACATGAGACAATTGCATCTGGCCAGCCAGACGATGGCCTTGGATGGCCTGACCACCGGGGATGCGACGCTCGGCTGGCCTGGCGATTTGGGCGGGAGTTGGGCCGTGTGGGCCACTAACCTCGTCCCTTCCTATTTGAGTCAGAACGACTTCTCCAAGCTTTTAAGTGCGGCCGGACTTCCACGGCCCAATACCACTGCCCCTGGCACTAAAGACCCGACTGCGGTAAACGCTTATGCAGTGGCCGAGAACAGCCCGGGTGACACGGTCTTTCTCTCCTCGGCGAACTGGACAAACGGCTCAGCGCTGACTCCCGCGGGCAAGCCTTACGGAGACAAAGGGTTCCTCGTTTTCCGAAAAGCGGGAGACGGTGCGATTTTGCTTCCAAAGCAATTCAACAACACCACCGTCATCGGACAGATGACCAACGCTCTGCAGTAGAGCGGTCCTTGTTTATTCGCACCTGTTTTGAGTGCGAATCGGCGCTGCGTCGAAGCAGTTCACGCTGTCGCGAGGTCAACTGATGCACAGGGTGACGCGTGCGCGTCAATCCTTTGGTACTCTCGCGAATCTCCCTTTGGAGTTGCTCTGTTGCTGCGCTCTGAATACCTTAAAGGGTTTTCACCTATGAAATCCAAAAAGCTCTCTTCCCGCGCGGCGAAATCCTCTGGTCCTGACCGGGGCGAAGTAATGAACGGTGCGGAGATTTTGGTGAGTTGCCTCGAGCGGGAGGGCACGCGCATTGTTTTTGCATATCCAGGTGGCGCGTCGATGCCTATTCACCAGGCATTGACCAAGTCGAAGAAGATTCGCGTGGTCTTGCCTCGGCACGAGCAGGGGGGTGCGTTTGCCGCCGAGGGCTACGCGCGGGCTACGGGAAGGCCGGGTGTTTGCATGGCGACATCGGGGCCCGGTGCGACGAATCTCGTCACCGGCATTGCCGATGCTTTCATGGACTCGGTTCCGCTGGTGGCAATTACGGGGCAGGTCAATCAAAGCATGATCGGGCGGGGAGCGTTTCAGGAGACCGATGTGTTCGGGATGACGCTGCCGATGGTCAAGCACAGCTATCTTGTCTGGGACATCAAGGACATCCCGCGCATTGTTAAAGAGGCTTTTTTTATTGCGCAGAGCGGACGCCCTGGACCGGTCCTGATCGATATTCCCAAGAACATTCAGATGGCGCGCACGCAGCCAATCTATCCGCGTGCAATCAAGCTACGGGGATATAATCCGACCCGTAAGGCTGATGACGTTGCGATTCACGAGCTAATTGGCCTGATCGAAGAGGCGAAAAAGCCGCTCATTTACTGTGGCGGCGGAGTGATTACGGGCAACGCGTCCAAGGAATTGGCCGAGTTTGCCGAGAGGAGTCAAATTCCCGTGACGACGACGCTGATGGGGATTGGGGGCTTTCCGGAGGACCATCCTCTTTCGCTCAAGTGGCTTGGCATGCATGGGACCGTTTATGCCAACAATGCTGCCAATGAAGCCGACCTTCTCCTGGCGATTGGCGTTCGCTTCGATGATCGGGTCACCGGAAAGGTCGAAAAATTCTGCGAACATGGCACGATCGTGCATATCGACATCGATAACTCCGAGCTCAACAAGAACAAGCTCGTGAAGCTTCCGATCCTGAGCGATCTCAAGTATGCGCTCGATCGCACCAACCGGATCTTGGAAAAGATGGGACACCGTCGTCTTTCAGACGGATACACGCGCTTTCCACAGTGGTATCAGCAGATCAATCGCTGGAAGGCAGAGCATCCGCTTCGTTTTAAGGACACCGAGGATGTGATTCAGCCGCAGTATGTCGTCAAATGCCTTTACGAGCTGACCAAGGGAGATGCCATCATCACGACGGGAGTCGGCCAACACCAAATGTGGGCGGGCCAATATTACAATTTCCGCTCCCCGCGCACCTTCATCACGTCGGCGGGACTCGGCGCGATGGGCTTCGGATATCCGGCAGCGATGGGCGCGAAGATAGCGCACCCGGATAAGGAGGTGATTGACATCGATGGCGATGGGTCATTCCTGATGAATATTCAGGAGTTGGCGACTGCGCACATCGAGGGCATCGCAGTCAAAGTGATTATCCTGAACAATCAACACCTCGGCATGGTCGTTCAGTGGGAGGACCGTTTTCACGGCGGCAATCGCGGGCATACCTTTCTCGGAGATCCCAAAGACCTCAAGCGCATCTATCCCGATTATGTGGATATGTGCAAGGGGTTCGGCGTCCCCTGCGAGCGGATCCAACACAAAAAGGATGTCGAGGGAGCGATCAAGCGAATGCTCGCTTCCAAGGAGACCTACGTTCTCGACATCATGACGCCCTATACCGAGCACGTGTTGCCGATGATTCCCTCAGGGATGACTTACAAGGACATTATCACCGAGTAAATCCGGCCTTGGACGGCGATTCATCGGGGAACTCACCGCGGCGCTTATAGAAGTCGTAGCGCGCAATGATGGTAGCAATGTAGCTCTTGGTCATCGGGAAATCCATTGCTGCCTGAAGGTCCCCCGCTCCGGCGGTCTCTCCCATTCCAGAATTCTGCACCCAGCGCCGAACGCGAGAGCGGCCGGCGTTGTACTCCGCCAGAGCGAACGGCAGAGGGTTATCCTTCGACGACCAGTGATTGAGGGCTCGATTCAAGTACCACGTCCCCGCTTCGATATTCACCTTCGGGTCGAAGAGATCGGAGGAGACAAACGTCTGAATCTTTTCGGCACGCGCCCAATCAATGGCTGCACTGTCGGTTATCTGCATGAGGCCGCGCTCTCCTTGAGCACCAATCTTTTCTGGTTGAAATTGGCTTTCACGCCAAATAATGGCCTTGATGAGTTCTGGGGCCACTCCGTAGCGTGTGGCGGCTTGGCGGATCAGGTCGTCGTACTTCCGGTAACGCGAGGCGAAAATCGTCTCTCTAAGCAGATATTTGGGATCCTCGGAGTTGAGCAAATAGATGCCCGCGACCGCGGTGAGGACTGCCAGCACCACCAGCGACGCCAGGACAAACTTCTTCATCGACGAAATCTCATCTTAACATGCGGTGATGCAGTGCTTCTACCGCATTTTCGGCCGATGCCTGCCGGGACTGGTGCGCCTGTCTCTGCTAACGAACTGTCAGGTTCGTGAGAACCTCATCCTAGCGAATATGCCACGCTATGCCAGGGTACATCTTGATCGGGCTGGGGATCGGGCGCTCGATTACCTGATTCCGGATTCTTTGGCAGGGTTGATCGCCGCCGGTTGTCGCGTCCGAGTGCCTTTGCGCGCCCGCCTGGTGCTGGGCACCGTGGTTGATGTTCTGGAGACAACCGACGTGAACTCGCCGCGCGAGATTCACGAGATCATCGGAAACGCGCCGATGATCCGGCCGAAATTGATCGAGATTGCTCGATGGATTTCCGAGTATTACTGCTGCCCATTACAAACGGCGATGGGTTGCGTCTTACCTCAGGTAGTGCGCCAGGCGTCCGTTTCGCCACGCAGGCTTAACTTTGCGCGATTGTTGCGCCGGCCCACAGTCGCCGACCTAGATGCGCTGACAGCCAAGGCGCCGCGCCAAGCGGATGCACTCAGGACTCTTCAGAATGTTGAGGCGCCACGGCGAGTCAGCGAGCTGGCGGAAGAAGCGGGTGTGTCCGAAGCAATCTTTCGGAGTTTAGAGCGTAAAGGCTGGCTCATAATCGAAACAGCAGAGGTGGCGCGCGACCCATTTGCCCGCGAGATCTTTTTGCCATCCGCCGAGCTCGTCCTGAATGCCGAACAACGCCATGCGGTCGACTCGATCAAACAAATGATTCAAACTCCCGCACAGCCCCTCTTGCTTTTCGGGGTGAC
>DATLIT010000354.1:0-3698 GCA_035539295.1 Terrimicrobiaceae bacterium
GAGAGCGCGTGTCCCACTGCGATCGGTGGGAGTGCACGCCACACTGCCGAACGCTGCCGCTCTTGCAGACCCAAGGCGACTGCAAAGAGCCAGCCCATCCCCGGATTAATGCCGTGAAAGGCGCCAAGGCCGAGCAGCGCCAGCCATGGCCAGGCACTGCTCACGGATAGCAGAACGAGTCGGACGAGGAGTCGCCGCCCTCCAGACGGACCTGGTGAATACGATAATCATCCGACTGAACGAAGAATCGATTGTCGAAGCTGATGCGGCCCTCAGAGTTGACATCGAGCTTCGCCATCCAACTGCCAACACCCGTGGGATAGAACTGCTCATCCCAGGCGGCGTACAAAGAGTTGGTGAAGTAGATCCGTTTTCCGTCCCGGCTCACCTCGACCATTTGCGGTCCGCCGCGTAACGGCTGCTCGGGTTTAGCCGGATGCGGTGTTTGTCGGATAATACCGCCAATCTGCGCTGAGCCGGCCTTCTTCGGATTGAAGGGATCGGACACATCATATTGCTGCATCTCTCCGGTCCCCCAGCAAGAGACGTAGAGAAAGCGATCATCGAGAGAGAGATTGATGTCGGTAACTAATGGTGGCACGGCATTGAACCCCTTAAGCAGCGGGGGCAAGTCATCCGCGTCTGCCGGCTCCGCCGGGATCTCAATGACTTTCTGAATCTGCCAATGACCGTTCTGGCGATGCCAAAGCCAGATCGAAGCACTAAGATCCTTAAGGGAAACTACCACCCCGACAAAACCGTAAGTTTTCGTCGGATCGTGCGCCGGCCGCATCTCAAGAACCATTTGGTGCTCCCCGCCGAGGTCGAGCGCCTCAATATGCCGTCTTCTGCGCAAATCCCAAACGTGCAACTGGTGCCCGTATTTGCTTTGTAACAGCTCCTCGGGAATGATGCCATTCTCGATCTGGTTTGGCGTGCCCCATTCACTGGTCAGAAGCGTGTCCTGAGTGAGATGCCACCAAAAATCATAGCCGAGATACTGGGGACCGCGATCCATTTCCCATTTTCCCAGCACATCGAAGCTGAAGTGATCCAGCAGGAAGATACCGCCCGGACCATCTCCGCTCGGAGAGCCAAGGGCACTGACGTAAATGCCATCGGGTCCGCAATGGACAGTATGCGGGCGTGAATAGCCGGTGCGTGCAAAAACCTCCTCAGGTTGGATGATCTTTACGACCGAAGGATTGCGCGGATCCGGCTTGGTATCCAACACGTAGATGCGCGAAGAGCGGATACCCGGCACAACCAGATAACGGCGTTCTACGTGTGGGTGGGGCGCGTAGGGACAAAGTGCCGAACTGCAGGCGTTCCAACCAAAGTGGTGTAGTTCGTCTCCGGCATGGGGAAAAACGGTTTGCCCGATCCGCTTCCCATAACTCGGCGACGCGGGATCCACATCGATGACAAGGATCGCATCGTGGAGCTTGCTTCCGGGAGGATTGAGTGCGGCGACATAAGCCAGTCGCTCCGCCGGCGCCTGCATGGCAAGACGTGGGGAAGGGTAGAAGGTCGGATCCGGGGTGAGTAGGGCCATGAAATCAGCGTAGGGTCCGACAAATCGGCGTCAAGAATGCACAGGCAAAAAACTGCGTCCAAAACCGAGAAGCTGCTCGGCTATGGAGCCCTTTGACGTTGTTCGACCGCTTCCTCCCGGACGCGACGAAAGACGGCGTAACTACCTTCGGTAGATGTTACCCGTCCGTTGTATTCAAAGTTCGTAAGACGAGATCCCTCGGTAGCGGCGAGCGCGACAAACTCACCGGATGCCAGGACTAGTGAAGGATGGAGTGCCCGCATGGCCAAGCTGTGGCCTTGGGCGACCATGGTTCCCTGCACGTCATCCCGGGCCAACGATGTCAGGGTACGCACCTGCACTGGGCCTGCCGTGAGAGCAATGCCGAACTCGCTACCCTCGGGAGCAAACTCTCGTTTCAGACAAGTCAGCGCTCTTACCGCCGCAGTCGCTGAGTCAAAGAAGATGCGGAAATCCGCGTCGAGAGCTACCCGGTGAAACTCGTCGGCGAATCGCTCGGAAGGAATCGCCAAGTCACGCCATTCGGACTTCCAAGATGCGGGGAATAGGAGGAACATTCCAGCAGCGATCCGCCTCTCATCGGAGTGGCGATCGATGGACGATTCTCTCTGTAGCGACAAATCGCGTTCGGAGAGTTCAGGAAGTTTTGCGATGTCGTCGCCCATTGGATCGATCACCTGCACGGTGAGGCCGCAGTGCCGGGCGAGGGAGACCATGTCCGCGGTGCCGCCGCGACCGTCGCCGGGCTTGCCGTCCCAAACCGCTAGCACCTTCAGAGGTGTCTCGAGTTCGCTCGCCCGCCGCAGCGCGTTCCCAAGGATTATTCGATTGCTGAAGTCCCAAAGACCGCCGCGCTCGAGGTCATGGCGCGAAAACGACGACTCGCTGACGAAAGCCGCATGGGCTAAAGCCGCCCGATAGCGTTTGACATATTCTCCCCCTGATCCCTCAACGCTCCACCGACAAAATGTCTCTCGGTCTACCGGCAGGATGAGACAGCTTTCGCCACCGAGGGCGCGCATAGTTTCGGCAAAGATTATATCGGTGCCGCCGGCCGCTCCGGAATACCCAAGGCCGACGCCCCAGCGTTTCAGCAGCATCTCGATGCGAAGGCGGACCGACGCCTCGCGCGTTGCCGGAAATCGAGCAATCGGTCGGTCAGGAGCATCGATGACGTGGCCCGTGGCGCAAACCACCGGCGGAATTTTGAAGAGATCCTCAAAGGTATTCGGATCTTCACCCAGGTGCCGCAGCAGAAGCCTCGCCTGCTGCCGCGTCGTGAGCCTTCGTGCCGGTAGCGGATCAAGCTCCATGGCCCTTGCGTACTGCCGGCGAGCATCTTCAACGCGGCGCAGGACCAGCAAGGCTTCCGCCAAACTCCCTGCCTCCCAGTAGTCGCGGTTGGCGAGGGGAGTCAAGTGGCTGGTTACCTTCTTGGCGTATTCAGCGGCTTTCAGTTCGTCACCGCCGAGAAGCGCGAGTGTGGCGACATTCACTTCCGGATAGTAAGCATCCGCACCCTTTCTCTTCTCAGCCGCTCTTTCATACTCGAGCAACGATTGCTCGAGGGCCCGTGAAGATCCGGTCAGCTTCCAAAGGTCCTTGTAGATTCGCGCTCGCAGCGTCCACGCATCTTGAATGTTCGCCAGCCACCCGCTCGCTGAATTGAGGAGCTCAAACGCTCGGTTCGGAGAGCCGGTGCGCGCCAAAGACAATGCCAGGTAAAGGACAAGGTCGCCATGCCTCGGGAAAAAGGAGAGTCCCTCCGCGCAGATTTCAATGGCAGCAAAGTTCTCGGAACGTTCCACCATCAGACCGGCCAGAGTGGAGTAGAGCTCCGGATACAGGCGCCAGAAGGAGCGGAGGCGGCCATCCCAAATCCCCTTGAGCTCGGCGATGCCGACCTCCACGCCTTCGCGTTCCAGCCGCTCACGGAGTTGTCCGACGCGGTTCGCTTCGGCATCAATTGAACCCCGGAGTTCCTCCATGGAGCCGTCGTATCACAAAATGAACTGGCACGAAAAGTTTCCGCGTTGTATGCGAGGGAAGACCGTATGGCGGCCGGTGATTCAATTTGGAAGTACACCGCGGCGGGGCTTGCCTGGGCCGTCGTGACCGGAGCGTTGAACTTGCTCTTTCGTCC
>DATLIT010000355.1:0-4943 GCA_035539295.1 Terrimicrobiaceae bacterium
GTACTGCGGATCTTGTCGGAGGCTGCGGCCCCAGGCTGCAACGCTTTGAAATCGAGCTTGGGCTGCACGCGAATGAAGCGGCGAAACTCCGACTTGGCGGGCGCCTTTCCCGTCATCAGCTCGGCCCACGAGAAGGCAGCGGGGCGCTCCTGCAGAAGTGTATCCACGGTGCTCGACAGGACCGTAAGGGGCTTGTCGAAGTTCTTGAGCTCGATCGAACCCGCCTCCACACCTTTCGGAATCAAATTGAGCGCTTCCGCAAGTCCGTGCAAACTTGGATCGGCTGCGAGTGTGCCCAAGAAGGCTTGTACGCGGATGAGTTGCTCGGTCGTGCTGCGCACATCGTCGGGCGGCAAGAACAGGAGACCATTCTTCTCAAAGAATGCGCCACCCTCTGCTTCCTGCACTGCCTGGAAGTTGGCGCGATCCCCGGCGAGCTCGGCAGCCAATCGGCTTGCTCCGTCCCGGGCCAATTCGGGCGTGGCGCCGTCCAGCACCACGAGAATCGTGTCCACAAATTGTGGAAATGCCGCGTCAAGCTGTAACTCACGCTGACGCCACGGCAACCGCGAAGAGATGAGCTGGCCTGTGTCAGTGTGAATTGCGAAGTTGTCGTAGCTGTAGATGCCGGCGCCGAAAGTTATCAACGAGGCCATGACAACCGTCAGTCTCGGATAACGGCAGCAGGCCCTAACAACCCGGACGATTACAGCTTCAACCATATCGCATTCGACATCGCACTCGGCCCATATCCTGGACCGCGCCGATTTGCATCGGGCGGTTGACAGGTCGGCTAACGCCTTCGCGCTCTAGGACGGAAAAGGGTGCTTGGCGCGCTCGATTCTAAGCCATTTGGATTTAGGCCAAACTTCGTTTTCCCTTCATGAGCGGCGAGAGAAGGTAATGAATGTTTTTTTTGGAATTTGTGGGGCAGCCGGCATCTCCACGAGAAAAGTCGACCCTCGATTCTGAAGCAAGCCGCCGAACGCTGCGAAGTGATCTTTCTGCCCACCGAGATCGCTGGGCAATGAACCACGATTCCGTGGGAGCGGACACCTAGGCAATGACACTCACCCCGCGTCCGCCAGCGCCTCGATACCGTTGCGACTTAATCAGCGATGGACTTTCGAGCCCGTCTTGCCGTTCATATGGACTCGCAAGCCGAACCAATTAGACTCGAAAGACGTAAGCTTTGGAACCATCTCGTTCGATGTCCGGCGGAAAAGCTTTCCGCTTGTCAGCGAAATACCGCTCGCGTTGATCGCCATATTCGGCACGATTATACGTCAGGTACAGGATGCGCCGGGATTTGCTCGTGAAATTCGGCTTGGAGGCATGCGGTACGAAGCTATCGAAAAAGATCACATCTCCAGGTTCTGTCGGAACAGGAACAAGACCGAGCGAATCGTCGTCGAGCGGGCGCCATTCTTCACCGATCAGTCCCTGGCGATGACGCCCGGCCGCCAGCTCAAGACAGCCATTCTCGACCGTTGCAGGATCGATCGTCATGAGGGCAGTAAGAAATAGCGGTGCATATTTCGACCATCCCGCCTGTTGGTCCTGATACGACGCTCCAGAGAACTTCAAGTTAATTTTTTCCTTAAATAGTACTACCGGTCCACCGAGTAAATTCTCTGCCCAGTACGCGAGTGTTCCTTTTCGGATCAACTGATCGAACTTCGGATGATACGGGCAGAAGTTTTCTATCCGCTGAATAAGCCGTAAACCCGGCGTAGTCAGACTGTCCTCGTAATAGACCATATGCCGGCCGGGCAGCTCTGGCATCGCGACGACTTCCTCTGTCCAACGCACGATTTGTGCTGTCTCGGTCGGATTGAAGAAGCCGCGTGCGACCAGGAATCCATCGCGTTCGAAACGCGTGAGGTCCGCCACTTGCACAGTGCTGGTGGTGGTAAAGTCCGCCAGGGAGGTGGGGGTGTCGTGTCGCTGGGCAGAAGGAATGTTCGTCATGCGATCAAACTCGGCAAAACAGCGCTTCGTGCCTTCTCCGCATCTTCAAGGAAGTCAATTTCGATCCAGGGAAGGCCGCTAATGTCCTCAAACCCGAAGTCTCGAGGTCCACTCGCTAAAATCATATCGCGAATCAACTCCTCGTACTCAATGTCTCGACGTCCTTGGGTGACATAGGCTTCGGCCCGAGTGGCAAGCTCCGCGGCCGAGTCCGGAGCAAAATGGAAGAAGCCGACCGATTCGCCATACCACTCATGGGCAACCCGTGGGCGTTTATGAAAATCCACGATGCGACCATGGGCAACACAAATCTTAACCGGCTCATCACCAGGCTCGATATTGCGATCGAGCAGCAAGCAATTCTTTAAGCGAGTGCTCACAAGCCGGGCCATCAGCCGCTCGTCGTACAGCACATCTCCGTCCATCAGAATGACGCGACTAACACTGCGAAAGATTTCCCTCGCTGTCCAAAGGGAAACCACGCTGCCCTCTTGGTAATCGAAATTCTCAATTATCGACACGGTGCTGCCCCCTTCGATCCTGGCAATCTCCGCGCGAAGCAGTTGGGCGCGGTAGCCAGCAACCACGGTTATGTTGCTATGCCGCATTTTCTCAGAATGTAATATGCCGGGCGAGTAGGCTTCGTCCGCCGAACTCCAGCAATACCTTGGGCAAACAGGCATCAGCCTGAGACAAGCCCAGTCGCCGTCCGACCCCGGCCGCGAGGATAATCACACTCGCCGCAGATGAGGAGCTTGCGGCTTCAGTCGCTATTGTCATGCAGACACTTTTTGTGACAGAAATGTAACCATGAACCTTTGCCTTGGGCGGTCCATGCAGTCGAAGTGAGGCCGAATTGGGCCAAGAGGGAATTAGCACGAGTGGTTGAAGACTCTCTCTCGTCCCATCGTTCTGGTGTAGGCGGGCTGGAAGTCAGTCGCTTTGCGGCCCTTCGCAGACTCCTCCAGTCGCGGGACCTCACGTTCCTGATGGAGGCGCACAGCGGTCTCTCGGCAAAGATCGCCGAGAAGGCCGGCTTTCTCGGCATCTGGGCGTCAGGCCTTTCTATCTCGGCGATGCTTGGTGTCCGCGATAACAATGAAGCTTCGTGGACGCAAATTCTCGATGTGCTTGAGTTTATGGCTGATGCGACTAAGTTGCCGATCTTGGCAGATAGCGATACCGGTTACGGGAATTTCAACAACGTCCGCCGGCTGGTGCGCAAGTTATGTCAGCGCGATATTGCCGGCATTTGCATCGAGGACAAACTGTTTCCAAAGAGCAACTCATTCGTCAGCGAACGCCAACCGCTCGCGGATGTCGATGAGTTTTGTGGCCGGATCAAGGCCGGCAAGGACAGTCAGACCGATAACGACTTCTCAATAGTCGCGCGGACAGAGGCGCTGGTCTCCGGCCATTCTCTAGACGAGGCGCTTCGGCGCGCCGAAAGCTACCACGCGGCCGGCGCCGATGCCGTGCTTGTCCATTCAAAACAATCGTCGGCCACCGAGATCCTTGCTTTCATGGAGCGGTGGGATAAGCGCTGTCCGGTGGTCATTGTGCCGACAACGTATCACGCGACGCCGACGGAGGTATTCCGACGTGCCGGCATCTCGACCGTGATTTGGGCCAATCACCTCGTGCGGGCTTCGATAACCGCAATGCAGGAGACCGTGCAGCAAATATTCGCGGACCAGTCGCTGCATGAAGTCGAAGGTCGGGTGGCCCCCCTTCATTCAATCTTCGGCCTGGTCGGGAACCAGGAGCTTGAGGACGCTGCCCGACGCTACCTACCGGTTAAGAACCGGGTGCGCGGTATCGTACTTGCCGCCTCCCGCGGCGACGGACTTCACGCGCTTACCAAGGATCAACCGAAGTGTATGATCGACATCCGCGGCCAACCACTGTTGCGTCGGCTTGTCGATACATTGTGGGATTGCGGCGTGCGTCACGTGACGGTAGTGCGCGGCTACCATAAGGAAGCGATAGCGCTGCGCGACGTGTGCATGGTCGATAACGAGGATTACGAGACTACCGGCGAGGTCGCTTCGCTTGTGGCCGCATACGATCGGCTTGATGGGGAGGCGGTCGTCGTCTACGGGGACGTGCTGTTCCGCCGCTACATTCTGGATGGGCTTCTTGCCACCCCAGGCGATATCGTGATCGCGGTTGATGCGCTTTGGAAGCACAATGGTGGGCACCAAGCCGATGGATACGATCTTGTTGTCACGGATCGCGGCTTCTCGGGTAACTATCTCGAGGGCAGTCCGGTCACGCTAAGATCTATCGGCAATGCCATCGATCCGACTGATGTCTGCGGCGAGTGGATTGGTCTATTGCGGATGACGGCGAAAGGTGCCCGGCAAGTGCGTCAAGAATTGGATCGCATGGTGGCGGATGGCTCGTGGGCCTCTGCCAACATGTCGATGCTGATCGCCCGTCTCGCAGCGCGCTATACGATTGGTGTACATTATATCACTTCGCATTGGCTTGACGTAGACACCGTCCTCGATCTGGCCGATGCGCGCAATTTTTCGTAGCTGGGTGTGATGATCGACGCCAACGCGTTTATCAACGCTGCCGCTGTTCGTGGTTTCGATTTCTATTCCGGCGTGCCTTGTAGCTTTCTGACCCCCTTGATCAATCGCGTCGCGAGCAATCGACATATAACTTATGTCGGGGCCACGAGTGAAGGCGAGGCAATTGCCATTGCTGCTGGGGCTTGGCTAGGCGGGCGTCGCACCGTCGTGATGTGCCAAAACTCGGGGCTTGGCAACGCAGTCAACCCGCTGACCTCGCTTAATTGGCCCTTCCGTATTCCCACTCTGCTGATCGTTACTTGGCGCGGTCAGCCCGGCACCAAGGATGAGCCGCAGCATGCCTTGATGGGCCCTATCCTGCCGCGTTTGCTATCAGTGATCCAAGTAGCGCATGGCCGTTTTCCTCGCGAAGCAAGCGAGATTGTGCCCGCG
>DATLIT010000356.1:0-2653 GCA_035539295.1 Terrimicrobiaceae bacterium
TGGAAACGATCGCCTTCCGGCTCGCTCACGGCGCGCGCTTTGCTGTCATCAGCTTCCACTCGCTCGAAGACCGGATTGTCAAGACGTTCTTCCGCGACCGAAGCGCCGAATGGATCGATCGACCGGAGTGGCCCGAGCCTCGGCATAATCCCGCCCGCATCTTCCGTCTTCTCACCCCCCGCCCGATGGACGCCTCGGGCGAGGAGATCCAAGCCAACCCCCGCGCTCGCAGCGCCAAGCTGCGCGTTGTCGAACGCATCTGACTGCCATGACCTCGATTGAAAACCGCCGCAAATACGCGAACCCCATTCATGTTGCTCCGCTGTTCAAGTGGCTGCTGCTCGCCTCGTTTGTCGCGGCATGCGGTCTCCTCTTTGTCTTTATCAAAAACCAGCAGCACTTCCTTGGCGAAGAAACGCGCGACGTAGAACGCCAGATCCGTGACGTGCGTGCACAAAACGAAGTGCTGCTGGCCAGGATTTCCGCCCTTTCCTCGCGGGCCGAGCTTCAGCGCAAGCTGAATCAAGGTCTGATTGCGCTGCAGCCGATCCAAGATCACTACATTGCTCGCATCGGACAACCCGTCACGGTCGACAAGGGCGGCGACATGCGGACAGCGGCAAACGAGAGGTTCCGTCCGTGAGATGGAAGGCATGCCGACGGGCCATGATCGCCAGCGGAGTCGTGGGGATCATTTTCACCGGTTTTTCGGCGCGCCTTATTGAGCTGCAGGTCGTCAAACACGAAGAGTACACCAAACTCGCCGCGCAAAAACATTCCATCCGCCTGACCGTCCCGGCGCATCGCGGCATGATTTTGGACCGCAACGGCGAAATCCTTGCGGCCAACATCCCGGTGCGCAAGGTCGTGGTCGATGGCTCCCACGTGAAGAAGCCGGCGGAGCTAGCGAGTCTCGCAGCGCCCTTCGTCGGCATTCCAAGGGAGAAGCTCCTGGCTGAGCTGCGAACACGTAGCAAGTACAAAGTTCTCCTGCCCGAGTTGGACGAAGAAAAGGCCATGGCTCTCCAACGGGCGATGGACGAAAAATCGCTCCGCGGCCTCTACTTTCATCAGAATACGACTCGCACCTACCCGAATGGTCCGCTGCTTAGCCACGTGCTCGGCTTCCTTGGTCGCAAGGATCCGAATGATGAGTTCGTCATCGGCGTCGAGGGCATCGAGAGGAGCATGGAGGACTATCTCAAAGGAATCGATGGATTCCGCCACATCGAACGCGATCGCACCGGCCGCGAAATCGTCATCTACCGGGGACAGGAACAAGCTCCCCGCCACGGCATGAATGTCCAGCTGACGATTGACATGAACCTTCAGGCCATCCTGGAGACCGAGCTCGACAATGCCTTCCGAGAGCTCAAGCCGGAGAACGCCACTGGCATCATTGTAGATCCCAACACGGGCGAAATTCTGGCGATGACCAGCAGGCCGTCCTTCAATGTCAATCACATTGATGCCGCTCGGCCCGAAGAGATGAAGAACCGGGCGATCTTTGACATGGTCGAGCCCGGGTCCACATTCAAGATTGTCGTCGCCTCGGCAGCGCTTACCGAGCGGGTTGTCTCCCAAAAAAGCATCATTTACTGCGAGAACGGCGCGTTTTCCTATGGCGGCCGTATCCTGCGCGATCATCACGGATATGGCCAAATGAGCGTCCACGACATCCTGATGAAATCCTCCAATATAGGCTCTGCCAAGATGGCCCTGATGTTGGGAGATGAGAAGTTTTACGAATACGTGCGCCGTTTTGGCTTTGGAGAACGCACTGGCATTGCCCTTCCCGGCGAGATCCCGGGTCTGGTCCATCCGCCCTCTCGCTGGGACCGGCTGACAATTACACGCATGCCGATGGGGCAGGCGGTGGCAGTCACCCCGCTGCAAATGGCCATGGGCATGTCGGTAATCGCCAACGGCGGCAAACTTATGCGCCCGCAAATAATTAAGTCCATCCAGGACCACGATGGCCAGGAAATCCTTTCCGTGAAGCCAGAGGTCATTCGCGAAGTTATCCCTCCCTCAACCGCCAAGTTTGTCAGCGCGGCGCTAACGGAGGTCGTCAGCGAACGTGGGACCGCAGCGCTCGCCCGAGTCAGCGGGTTTTCCGTGGCCGGCAAGACGGGAACAGCTCAGAAGGTTGATCCGAAAGGAGGGTATGCCGCCGGCAAGTATATCGTTTCCTTTGTCGGCTACATTCCTGCGGAGCAACCACGGTTCGTTTGCCTCATTATTCTCGACGACGCCAAGTTGACCTCCGGCCTCAACTATGGCGGCCTGGTGGCGGCGCCGATCTTTTCGCGCGTCGCCGAGAAGGCGGCCCGCTATCTCGATTTGGTGCCCGCCCCGGACGCCACGGCGACTCTTCCTGTTGCTCTCGGGCAGAGTGGTGCTACGAAATTTCGACAGTGAGCGAAACCCTCTTGAAACTTCTCGACGCCACAGAAGTTATCGAATCGACCGCCGACCCGCAGACGCGGGTCGAATCGCTTTGCTATGACTCACGCCAGGCGAGCCCTGGTGCGCTGTTCTTTGCCTTGCGCGGAGCACGGCTCGATGGCACCCACTTTGCCGCACAGGCCGCTGAAAAAGGAGCGGTCGCGATCGTCTCCGATGTTGCCTTACCGGCCTGCGCGGCACCTTT
>DATLIT010000357.1:0-4707 GCA_035539295.1 Terrimicrobiaceae bacterium
GTTTCCACTACCAGCACCCCTCGAAATTCGCCAATCTCTCCAAGTGCGATCGTTGCTTTCCCGTCTTGAATAGGCCCATTCTTTGGATGATCCACCTGTTCGCCTTTTGGTGGCAGAGGATAAAGATCCACCGACTTGGCATCATTCAGACCGCTTACCATCAGCTCCAAAGAGGTGCCACTCTTCGTCCACTTGAGCGTGTAGGGGGCTGCCGTGGCTACCGGAAGGATGGCGCGGAATTCGTCGAACAGCTCCGCGTTTGCTCGTGCGGACTGATCGGCAACAGGAAGAAACAACTCCAGATTCGCTGAGCCGGGAATACAAATTTCCGCGCAGACCAGCCAGTCAACCTTGGCTTGAATTGTAACGGTAGTCTGCGGAATCTTCGCAGGGGCTACAATTGCCGTCAGCAGCAGGATTCGATCTTTGTAGGCGTAGACTTCAATATCGCCCGGCTCGAGAACACGGTGCGGCAAGGGCCATTGGATCGGTCCAGCTACGAATCCTTCGGGAAGTGTCCAGCTAATCGAGGTTGGGAGCCCAGCGTCTCCAGCGTACTCCCAATAGGTGTGCCAGCCAGGCTCCATCTCCAGCAGGACACCGACTTCAAAGGGTTTTCCCGGAACAATGGCTGTCGTATCAGCCAGGAGGGAAGCCTTGACGAGCGTCTTGCCCTCAAAAACCTGCGCGTGCGCGACTACGGCCAGAAGGCAAAAAAGAACGCCACGAAGCATCCTTTCGCTTACCACATCGACCGCCGACGTGCAAATTAGCCCCAGGACCCTCGACCAAGCAGCCGGGCCGCAAACGAGTGCCGCGCGCCAAGCTTCTCTTTGGCAGAGATCAGCTAGTCGCCGTAGCCGTGCGGATTCTTAACATGCCACGCCCAAGCGCTTTCCACGATGGTCCGGATTTCTTGGTACCGGGGCTTCCATCCAAGTGCTTCCCTGATGCCTTCAGAGGAGGCAATGAGCCTGGGAGGGTCGCCAGGCCGCCGCGGCTTTTCGACCGCGTTGATGTCTTTGCCAGTGACCTCCCGACAGGTCTGGATCACTTCTTTGACAGACGTTCCTCCACCAGTGCCCAGGTTGAAACGTGCGCTCTTCTCGGCCTCTAGGGCCAGGATGTGGGCCTGAGAAAGATCCAGGATGTGAATATAGTCGCGAATGCAGGAGCCGTCTGGAGTCGGATAATCGGTTCCGTAAATATCGACCGCTTCGCGCTGCCCGAGCGCCACCTTTAGAATATTGGGAATGAGGTGCGTTTCGATACGATGATCTTCACCATACTTTTCCGTCGCGCCGGCAGCATTGAAATAGCGGAGAGCGATGTACTTCAGGCCATGAATCTCATCATACCAACGCAGAACCTTCTCAAAGAGCAGCTTTGATTCTCCGTAAGGATTGATGGGAACCTGCGGCATCGATTCGTCGATCGGGACACGATCAGGAATTCCGAACGTCGCGCAGGTGGAGGAAAAGACAAACTTCTTCACACCGCTCTCGACAGCAGCGTCGAGAAGGTTCACGCCATTTGCCACATTGTTACGAAAATACTTCGAAGGATTTTGCATCGACTCCCCGACGAGGGCGTTCGCCGCGAAGTGCATTACGGCGTCGGGCTTAACTTCGCTCATCGCCCGACTGATTACGGTACGGTCTGCCAGATCGCCCTGGAAGAATTCTGCCTTGGGATTCACAGCTTTGCGGTGCCCTTCCGTCAAATTGTCGAAGACAGCGACTTCGTAGCCTTCGTTGAGCAATTGTTCGACACAGATGCTACCGATGTAACCTGCTCCCCCAGTGACAAAAATGGTCTTCATTGGGGAGAAATTGCTATCTGGATTGCCCGGGACAATCAATAGCGGAAAAGAACCCGGAAGGCTCGGCTCGGAGGATCGTGAGCGCTTTAGGCGGCAGCCGAGAAACGGGTGACCGCATTTCTCAGGCCGCTTTCGTCTCCCACGGCCAGACTCTCGGACGCGCGAATTTCGAACGTAACACCGGCGTCATTGACAATCTCGATGATCAACGGCCTCTTGCCAGGGAATCGTCGGACAGCGTCAAGAATGTCGGGCAGAGCCCCTTCCGTGAGTTTTCCTCGGGCAAGTCGTAAGCGAACAGGCTTAAGAGAGGTCTTTGGCTTGAGCGGCGACAAAGTATTGATGATGGCGCGAACGCTGTCGTCGCGTCGGGTAAGTCGAGCCACCACCGAAATCACCGCGCCGGGGTTGAGCAGAGAGCCCTTGTCTGCAAAAACCTCGTCCCAGGCGGTTAACTCCATCTGCCCGGTGAAGTCCTCCAGCACGATGACAGCAAAGGGCTTGCCATCTTTTTTGGTGAACTTCTTTTCGAGCGAGCAAACGATGCCCGCCAGCCGGACGGTGGAAGACCCTTCGATCCGCTGCGCAGCGGAGATGGTTGTGATTTTCGGACTGTCGAAATGGCCTGAATAAGCCTCGAGCGGATGACCGGTGAGATAGAACCCAAGTAACTCACGCTCGTAGGCGAGCATCTCGTTCCGCGGCCAAGGTTCGACAGTGTCCACGGGCACTGCCGGACGGTGGATGCCGTGTAGCTCCTCGAACAATGCTCCCTGTCCACTCGCTCGATCTCGCTGAAGACCCGCGGCGTGCAACATCGCCCTATCCAAATCCGCGAACAGTGCGGCGCGCAACTTCCCGAAGCAATCAAAGGCCCCACATTTGACGAGACTTTCCAGGATCTTTCTGTTCACGGTCCGCCCGTCGAGGCGTGCGCAAAAATCCTCGAGAGATCGGAATGGGCCCGACTTCTCGCGCTCTTCAATCACCGAACGCATGGCACCCGAGCCGACATTCTTGATCGAGGCCAGTCCAAAGCGAATACCCATGCGGTGACCCAATGCCTCCGGCGTGAAATGCAGGCCGCTGGCATTGACATCCGGCGCCAGGATTTTAAGTCCCATCCGGGAACACTCTGTGATGATCTCGGCCAGGCGATCGGTAGTTGAAGCGTCATGGGTGAGCAGCGCCGCCATAAATTCAACCGAATAGTGCGCCTTGAGGTAGGCGGTTTGATAGGAAACCCATCCGTAGGCCGCGCTGTGCGACTTGTTGAAACCATACTCCGCAAAGCGCGCGATAAATTCGAAGATAGCGTTGGCGGTCCCTTCCGCTATGCCGTTGACGCGCGCGCAACCCTTCACGAAGCGGCTACGTTCTTTGGCCATCTTGTCCCTGTCTTTCTTGCCCATGGCCCGCCGCAACAAGTCGGCCTCGCCAAGAGAATACCCAGCAAGCACGTTGGCTGCGCGCTGCACCTGCTCCTGGTAGACCATGATCCCGTAGGTCTCGGCGCAGACCTGCTCCAGCAGCGGGTGCGCATATTCGATGCTCTTTAGCCCCTTCTTTCGGGCGATGTAGTCGTCGATGAACTTCATCGGGCCAGGTCGATACAGAGCCCCAATAGCAATGATGTCCTCAATGCACTGCACATCGAAGCGTCTGCAACAACTGGTGATACCGCCGCCCTCCATTTGGAAAATTCCGAGCGTTTCGCCGCGGTTGTAAACATCGAAAGCAGCTTTGTCGTCGACAGGGATTGCCGCGAGGTCGAACCCTGGCTCAACTTCCCGAATTCGTTGCACCGTCTCTTCAAGCACAGTGAGCGTCTTTAGTCCGAGAAAGTCCATCTTGAGCATTCCGAGCTCAGTGAGGGCGTTCATCTCGTACTGAGTGATCACTTCGTTGTCCTTGCCGCGGCACAACGGGATGTACTCGTCCAAAGACTGGTCACCAATGACCACACCAGCTGCGTGAATTCCCGTATTGCGGCTAAGCCCTTCGAGGACGAGAGCGTAGTCCCATAGTTGACGGGTCGCGGGCTCGTTTTCCAGCGCCGTCCGGAGATCAGAATTTTTCTCCGCGGCGCTCGAGAGCGTGATGTTCAGCTCATTGGGGATCATCTTGGCGAGCCGATCGGCGTCCGTGTAGCTCCATCCAAGCACTCGACCGACGTCGCGCACGACACTCTTGGCACCGAGGGTCCCGAAGGTGACGATTTGCGAGACACACCGCTCACCATATTTGCGGCGCACATAGTCGATTACCTCGCCGCGTCGCTCCATACAGAAGTCCACGTCGATATCAGGCGGGCTGATACGCTCAGGATTAAGAAAACGCTCGAAGATCAATCCATAACGGAGCGGATCGATGTCGGTGATGCCAAGGACAAAGGCAATCAACGAGCCCGCGGCAGAACCTCGCCCAGGTCCCACGGGAATTCCTCTCTGCCGAGCATAGCTGATAAAATCCCAGACAATTAGGAAGTAGCTTACAAAGCCGGTCTTTTCGATAGTTGAAATCTCGTACTCGAGACGCTGACGAAGCTCAGCGTCAGATTCGGCCTTCGCCCTATAGCGTTCGGCGAGGCCGCGCCAGCAAAGCTCGCGGAAATACGCTTCACGGGAGACTCCCGAGGGAACTTCAAAGGCAGGATATTTCGGCTGACCGAATTCGAGCTTCAGTTCACAACGCTCGGCTATCCGCACGGTATTGCTCAGCGCGGTAGGAAATTCGCTGAAAAGCGCCGCCATCTCCTCACCGGATTTGAAATAAAGCTCCGGAGCGTATCGCATCCGTTTCTCATCAAAGACCATCGCGCCGGTCCCGATGCAAAGCATGACGTCATGGGCTTCGTGATGCTCACGCTCGAGGAAATGGACGTC
>DATLIT010000358.1:0-6153 GCA_035539295.1 Terrimicrobiaceae bacterium
TTGCCAGCTTGAGTCCGCCAACGATCAATGCGGTGCAGAAGATTTTTGAGTGTGCCCGAACCACCGAGCTGCTATGTTCCTCCGCCGGAAGATGTAGCCAAAAATGCCCGGGCCGATAAACGTCAATGACTTGATTATTCACCGGAGCGATCGCTCCGCGGTCAAGGAGCTATCGGTTACCATCCACAGGTTTCCGGCGAATGCCTGGTCCTCCTTCACGCCTGAACAGGACGCATACACGTTTTGGTATAGGCCGCGGGCAGAGAGAGGACACACATGGTTGACCGTTCCGGAGCTTGGGTTGGACCACCATCATGTCAGTCGCAATCACTTGTTGATCTCTCCGCCAGCTTTGCCTGTGCACGGCGAACAGGAAGAGGCTGAGGGCACCGTGGCCAACTTCAGTTTCGATGCCCGCTTTTTCGAATCTCTTGCCGCGCAGATGGGTCTTTCAGAGCTTATTTCAAAGCGGCCTTGGCACCATTTTTTTGCCATCGACCAGCGGATCGAAGCATTGTGTCGGCTCCTGATGGAGGAAACCGAGGAACAATGTCCCAATGGTCCGCTCTACTTCGAGCCACTTGCCCGCGCCTTGGCGCTGAAGGTTCTGGGGACGGTGCGCGATCAGCGCGGCCGTGCCTGGCGTGCTGCGAGCGTGCCACCGGGCGTCCGCCACGCTGTCCAACATCTGGAAACCGATTTCGCGGACGAGGTTTCTTTGGGTGAACTTGCGACCATGGCGCAGATGAGCCGCAGCCATTTTGCGCTCATGTTTCGAGAGTTTACGGGTTACACGCCGCACCAATACCTGCTTTTGGTGCGGTTAAATCATGCGCGCAAACTCATCGCGCAAGGCAACTCGGCACTTCCGCTGGCCGAGATTGCCGCGGCAAGCGGCTTTTGCGACCAAGCGCACCTCAGCCGTCATTTTCGCCGCGTTTTCGGCACGACCCCCGCAGCTTTCCGGTTACAGCACAGCGTTGTTGACGGTCCGCCTGGCAAGCAGTCAGCGATGTCGCGGCAGGGTGATCCGGCGTTAGGTCAAAGACCGACGAGCGCGAACGTCCTGAATCTGTGAATTCTGCCAGCCAGAGGTTTCGAGTGTCGTCCGAGATTGAGCTGTTATGTTCCTACGCGTGAAGCTGTAGCCAAAAATGGCCGGAGCTTTAAATGTTAATGATCTGGTTGTTCTGCGGAGCGATCGCTCCGGGGTCGATGCGCTTAAAGTCGCCATCCACAGGCTTCCCGCCAACGTTTCCTCTGCCGTAACTCCCGCTCAGAACACTTACACCTTCTGGTACAGGCCAAGAACAGAGAAGGGAGACACGTGGATTACGGTCCCGGAGCTTGGTTTGCACCATCACCACATTCACCGGGGAAAGATCTTTGTTTCGCCTCCAGGCGTGCCGGTTTTTGGCGAGTGGGAGGGTGCGGCGGGCTTTGTTGTTAACTTCAGCTTCTCTCCTGCTTTTTTCCAGGCGATGGCCAAAGAGATGGGGCTCTTCGAGGTTATCTCGAAGTCGAATTGGCATCATTTCTTTGCCATCGACCAGCGGACGGAAGCCTTATGCCGGCTTCTCATGGAAGAGACCGAGGATCAATGCCCACATGGTCCGCTCTATTTCGAGCCGCTTGCCCGTGCCCTAGCTTTGCGGGTGCTTGGGACTATGAAAAAAGGGGAACGAAAGACGGCTGTTCCACCGGGAATCAAACGAGCAGTTGAGCGCCTGGAGAAAGACTTTGCCGAGGACCTCTCTTTGGGCGAGCTGGCATCGCTGGCGAAGATGAGTCGCAGTCATTTTGCCCTCATGTTCCGTCAACTCACCGGCAGTACCCCGCATCAATATTTGCTCCTCGTCCGCCTGAACCACGCGCGCAAACTCATCGGCCAGCGCAATCCTTCCCTTTCATTGGCCGAGATCGCAGCCACAACGGGCTTCTGTGACCAGGCCCATCTCAATCGCCACTTTCGACGCTTCTTCGGCACAACGCCGGCGGCGTTCCGCTCTCAGCAAAGCATGGTTGAACTGACGACCTGATTCGGGACGTCGAGAGCTTGCAGCTTTCTGCGATTCGTGATGTCAAAGCCGTAGACGATGAGTTGCAGCCGGCCGGCTGGCGCGTCTGCATCGCCCGAAAGTGCTTCGACTGTCGGAAAGTCGGACGAATGTTCTAAAGCCCATCGAGAAATTCTATCTGAGGAGGGGTTATCCCGTTAGTCTGCCGGGACAACTACTATGACCAGCCACGCCAAAATCGCCTTGAACCCGCTCCCCTGGGTGCTCACTGAAAGAGGGTTTGAGCTTTCTGTTCCGGTCCTTCGCCAGGCTTTCTCTGAAATCGCCACCACGCCATTCAAAGCGATCCACGCCGACCCGCCTGCCGAGTTGACGCCGTCTGAGTACCGGGCTCTTCTCGCGGACTATGGGTTCGTTCCGGCGCCGGGTTACTTTGCAGCCTCGTTCCATGACACTCCGCTGGACAAGATCACTGAGAACGCCAAGCGGCACGCGGCTGTTCAAGCTGAGCTCGGCAATACCGAGGTCTTCCTTGCCGCCAATGTGGGTGGATTCCGTGTCGAACATCCGGCGATTGGGGCTGATGGTGACGCCGTGATCTTGGCGAAAGTCGTCGACGGCGTGGGCGCCGCCGCGGCCGCCATCGTCGCCGAAGGAGTGCGGCCAATGCTGCACCCACACGTCGGAAGCGCGATCGAAGTGGAAAACGAAATCGATACGGTTTTGCAGGGCGTCCCAGACTCGATCCTCGGATTCGGTCCGGATACCGGCCATTTGACGTGGGCCGGAATGGACGCGGCGAAAATAATGAGTCGCTATTCCACGCGCATTGGAGCGATGCATCTTAAGGACGTTCATGCCGATCAAGTGCGGGAATCCAAAGCTGCGGGCGCTAGCTACCACGAGGCCACGCGCGGGAAGTTTACGGTCTGGACTGAGCCGGGCCGCGGAGATATCGATCTGCCGTCGGCGTTGGCCACGCTTCCCTCATCATTTAACGGCTGGATCGTTATCGAAGTTGATGTGCCCGAAGCCCCGACAAACCTCGAATCCACGAAAATTTCCGCGGCCTGGATTGCCAAGCAGTTCGGCCCGGATGCATTTACCGCCAATCAATAGTCGCCAACCAACCCGAGGAACATCTTATGAGCAATACTTTTGAACCAGTCGGAATTGCCGTCGTCGGTTGCGGTAACATCAGCGACCAGTACCTGAGAAACCTGGTCCGCTTCCCAGATGTCAACGTCATTGCCTGCGCCGATATCGACTTGAGTCGAGCGTCGGCACAGGCAGCCAAATACGGGGTGCCGCACTCCGCGGATCTGGCCACGGTTTTGGAGATGCCCAACGTCGATTTGATCGTGAATTTGACAATCCCTGCGGTCCACGCCAGCGTGGCGCTCCAGGCGATTCGTGCGGGCAAGCATGTCTATGGCGAGAAGCCGTTCGCGTTGTCGCTCGAAGAGGCCGAGACGATCATCGCGGCGGCTGCTGAGCACAAAGTCCAGTTGGGCAATGCACCCGACACCTTCTTGGGTGCGGGTTTGCAGACGGCACGCCGAGTGATCGAGGCTGGCGAGATAGGGACCCCCATCTCAGCAAGAGCGACCTTCGGCTATCCAGGCCCGGATGCCTGGCATCCAAATCCAGAGTTTCTTTTCCAAAAAGGTGGTGGACCGCTGCTGGATATGGGCCCGTACTACCTCACTGCGCTCGTCCAGCTCTTTGGCCCCGTGAAGACGGTTTCCGGCTTTGGCCGGCGAGCCCAGAACAAGCGAACGATCGGCAGCGGGCCACGCGCGGGAGAGACCTTCGACGTCACCGTCGACACGCAAATCTCAGCGTTGCTAGAGTTTGCCTCAGGCCCGATCGCGAATACGAGGTTCAGCTTCGACGAGCCAATCGCAACACGCGAGCTGGAACTCCACGGCACCGGGGGCGTCATCCGCTTGCCCGACCCGAACGCCTTTGATGGCTCGGTGTTCATCTGCAAAAAAGATGTCAACAAGACTTCTCCCCAAGAGTGGTTGGATGCTCCGACAGATGCGGATTGGACAGAGTTTCCCGCGAAAGGCAGCGCGGAAGGTCGCGGTATGGGAGCGTTGGACTTGGCGCGCGCGGTGCGCACTGGCGGCACCCCCCGCGCCGGAGCCGATCTGGCCCTCCATGTTCTCGACATCATGGAATCGATCATCCGATCGGCCGACTCGAGACAAACAGTTTCCCTAGCAACGACCTGCAAGCTGGCCGAGCCATTGCCGGCGACCTGGAACCCGCTTCAGAAATCCACACAATAACGCTACAAACCAGTCGGACGAATCTTCAAATCGTGGCCGGACATCCTATCCAAGACGAGCGAGATCTGCTTAGCTGCCTTGCGAGGACAAAACGATCAACCGCAGCGTTTGTATGAAGCGAGACCATCGCCCCCTACCTTGTTATCGAGCAAATTTCGCGAAGCAGCGTTCCGGCAGGCTTCGACGAGGCATCCCCTCGGATGCGCGACTAAGTTACAACCTTTAGCTGAAACGTCCTGTGATTAGCAAAGAACTTACTTCCACACAGGAGACCGCGCCGCCTGCGGTTGCAAAGCAAACCATCGGCAAGCGTCTGCGGGACTTTTCACAATCGGGCCAACTTACCACCTGCCTTCTCTTTCTACCCCCGGCACTTCTCCTGTTTACCATATTCGTGACCTTCCCGGTGGTGGAAGCAGCCTATTACGGATTCTACAACTGGAACGGATACGGGGCGCCGACGAAATGGATCAATCTGCAGAACTATGTTCGGGCACTAAGCGATCCCATTTTCCACAATGCGCTTTTCAACAACCTGCTGGTGATCCTCGTCTCGGCATTCATCCAAGTGCCCCTTGCACTGAGTGTCGCTCTGTTGATCTCGGATCGGCAGCGCTCGAGCGTGTTCTTCCGGGCGGTTTTCTTTCTGCCATACATCCTTGGCGAGGTCGCGGCCGGCCTGATCTGGCGCTACATGTATGATGGCAACTACGGTGTCGTTGCCGTGATTTACAGCTGGTTCGGTCTCGAAGCGCCGCAAGTGCTTGCCGAGAAGGGCTGGGCGATGGCCGCCCTCTTGGTGGTCGTCATTTGGAAATATTTTGGTTTCCACATGGCGTTGTTTGTCGCCGGCCGTCAGGGCATTTCCAGTGAGATCCTCGAGGCAGCGCAAATCGATGGCGCCAGCCGCTGGAAATCGACCCTCTACGTCGTGCTCCCGATGATGAAGCACGTCATTGTCCTTTCGCTGTTCTTCAGCATTTTGGGCTCGCTCCAGTTCTTCGACATGATCATCCCGCTAACGGATGGTGGCCCCTCGAATTCGACCCACTCGGCGGTGTCCTACTTGTACACGTTTGGAATCAAGCGCATGAGGGTCGGCTTCGGCAGCGCCGTCGGTGTTATTCTCTTCGTCATCTGCGTGCTGGTGATGATTTTCTACAAACGGTTATTCATGCGCGAATCGGAGGCTCGCTAATTATGGACAGAGGACTTTTTCGTTATTATCGGCTCCTGATACTGTTTTTGATTTCCGGCCCAGTGCTCCTGCCCTTGTGGGCAACGGTCATCGGCGGTTTTAAAACGACGGGAGACTTGCGTACCAATGCTTTCGGACTGCCCCGAGAATGGATCGTCGACAATTATATCGAGATCCTCACGGGCCACCGCTTTTGGCAGATGCTCGGAAATTCGGCCATTATCGCCCTTGTGAGCACGTTGCTAACGGTGCTGGTCAGCTCAATGGCGGCGTTTACGCTCTCCCACATGCATTTTGCCGGCCGAAAATGGATCGGCAATTATCTGGCGCTTGGGCTCACCTTTCCCTTCGCGACCGCTGTCCTGCCGGTCTTCATTCGAGTGCGCGATTTAGGGCTGCTGGATACCTATTGGGGGGTGATTCTGCCTCAGGTAGCCTTTAACCTTGGCTTTTCGGTGGTGATCTTGCACGGTTTTTTTTCGCAATTGCCCAAAGAACTGCTCGAGGCGGCGGTGGTCGATGGCTGCAGTTACACGCGCTATTTCTGGCAGATCACGCTGCCTTTGTCGCGACCGGTCCTGGCAACAGTCGGCGTCCTGGCCTTGGTTGGGAGCTGGAATGCCTTTCTGCTGCCTCTGGT
>DATLIT010000359.1:0-4054 GCA_035539295.1 Terrimicrobiaceae bacterium
GACAAGGAGCGTGGCGGCCGCCGCACTTTGGAAAACACGCCACCGGTGAAGGACAGGATATCTGGTGGACGTGCGCAAGCCCTGGGATGTTTCTGCGGATTCTTTGACGGCAAGTGGGAAACCATCAATGGCCGTCCGCCTCACCGGTTGGCTATGCCATTAGTCCGTTCCTGAAGGTTCCGTTCTTCCGCGAAACGAGAGAGCGGACGATACGTGCTCGCACTGGACTTTTATCCGCAGCTCCGCGCGCGCACGCTTAATCTTCTTCGGTGCAGTGAGAGTCCTGAATCCATCGGCAACGCCATACTCAGATGGAAGGTGGTGGAGTTAGAGGAGGCGGCCGCATGTGCAACGCCTCATCCTACGTAAACAATACGGCAAATTAGGGCGCTTCTATCTGAGCCACAAATTTCCGCAGCAACGGCGACTGATTATCCTTTCGCCAGATGAGGTAAAACGGTACTGGGAAGTCGAGGTCGGCAACTGTTAATAAAGTCACGCCGCGGGGGCGCTGCCATCGAGCGGTCTCGCTAACAAACGCGATCCCCAGTCTGCACGCCACGAGGCTCAGGACGGTAGCATGGTCGATTGCGTGTTGAACAATGCGCGGCGCCTTCAAACCACCTCGGAGGCATATCTGCATGATGCGGTCGTAGTAGATAGGATTGGCCCACCGATGAAACCAGATAAAAGGGGCGTCGCGGAGGTCGCGCAATCGAAGTCGCTTGATTCGGGTGACCGCGTGGCCCTGGGGTGCGGCGAGCATGAGCTTGTACTGCGCGACCAGCAGATGAGCGAAATCTCTATCCGGCTCTAATAGGCTGAAGATAAATCCCGCATCGAGCATGCCAGATCGAACGGCTTCAGCCTGCTGAGCAGACAGCATGGGATGCAGCTCTAACTCGGCGTCGGGCTGCCTGAGACGGAATCGCCGAAACGAATCCGGCACTACCCCGTGCCAAGAGATACTCTCCACGAATCCCATGCGGAGCGTTCCGGCTTTACCGCTTGCCACGCGCTCAGCTCGAAGCTTGGCCTCATCGACGTGCTGAAGAATTCGCCGCGCGTCGTCCAGGAACAACTTTCCCGCCGCGCTCAATTTCACGCCGCGCGGTAACCGGTCGAAAAGGGCAAATCCAAGCTCCCTCTCTAAATCCTGAATCTGCCGGGACAGCGCAGGCTGAGCAATGCCTAAACGCCTGGCGGCTCGCCCGTAGTGCTGCTCTTCCCCAACGCCTACGAAATAGCGCAAATGTCGGAGTTCCATTTAGATACCTTCTAGTTATCAAATTAATTACAACAATGTGTTGGACGCATCAATCTTGATCATTCGAAATTAGTCGTCAAACAACCAACCAGCCAGGAGGAGAGGCACAATGAAAACAGTCACGAAGCATTACATCGATGGGGCGTTCGTTGAATCCCACGGCCGCGAGGTCATGGACATCGTCAACCCGAGCAACGGCAAAGTGATCGCCCGCGTCACGCTGGCCGATGAGGAGGATGCGCGACGCGCTATCGCCGCTGCCAAGCGCGCATTCGTCAGTTTCCGCCAAACGACTAAGGAAGAGCGCGCGAATGTCCTGCGCCGACTGCACGAGGTCGTCGCGGCGCGTGTCGACGACCTGACGGCCGCGATGGTCGAGGAGTACGGAGGTGTCGTTCGGTTCGCCGAGCCCATTGTCCAGGCAGGTACCAATGCGTTCCTGGCGACCGAGAAAGCACTTCAAGAGCTGCCGTTGACTCGGAGTTGGAACAAGACGACGGTCACCTACGAGCCCGTCGGCGTTGCCGCTCTGATTACGCCCTGGAATGCGAACGCGCTGTTTCTTTGCGCCAAACTTGCCTCGGCAGTCGCGGCGGGCTGCACCGTGGTCATCAAGCCCAGTGAACTGAGCTCTCTGCAGACGCAAGTGTGGCTCGACTGTCTCCACGAGGCAAGGCTCCCACACGGTCTCTACAACGTTGTGACCGGCCGCGGTGATGTCGTCGGGGCCGAGCTGGTCCGCAATCCTGACGTGGCCAAGATCTCGTTTACGGGCTCAGTTGGGGTTGGCAAGACAATCATGCGCGACGGCGCCGCGACGATGAAGCGCGTCACGCTCGAACTGGGCGGCAAGTCGCCGAACGTCTTGCTCGACGACGCCGTGCTCGAGAAGGCGATCCCGACGGCCCTCGGCATCGCATTTCTGAACAGTGGTCAAGCATGCGCCGCAGGGACCCGGCTTCTCGTGCCGAAGAGCCGACTCGACGCAGTCAAGCGAGCAATCGTTGAGGCCATGCCCGCCTTTCCAGTCGGTGATCCGGCCGATCGAAGGACCGCCGTCGGACCTATGGTCACGGAGAAACAGTACGAGCGAGTGCAATCGTACATTCGCAAAGGGATCGCCGAAGGCGCGGAAGTGCTCGTCGGCGGTGAGGGTCATCCACCCGGCCTCGAGGCGGGTTACTTCGTGAAGCCCACGGTATTTGTCAATGTAACGAACGACATGACGATCGCCCAGGAAGAGATTTTCGGCCCTGTCCTGTGCGTCATCACCTACGAAACCGAGGATGATGCGATCAGGATCGCGAACGACACGAACTTCGGCCTCCACGCTTTCGTGAGCGGAACCGACGTCCAGCGCGCGCGTCGGGTGGCCTCTCAAATCCTCGCCGGCCGTGTAGCGATCAATGGCATGCTTGACGATCAGCAGGCGCCGTTCGGCGGATTCAAGCACTCAGGCGTAGGCCGCGAATTTGGCACGTTCGGGATCGAAGCGTTTCTCGAACCACGGGCCATCCTTGAGTGACCGCTCTTGCCGTGCCTGGACAAACAAGGAGACAGCTTATGAACAAACACGTTACCGTATCCCCGGACGAAGCTGCGGACCGCCTCGCTATCCGTGAGCTCGTCGAGGCCTACGCACACTGCGCTGATCGTCGCGATGCGAAAGGCCAGATGTCTCTTTTTACCGTCGACGCCCACTTCGTGGTGTATATGAACGCGAAGGATCCAACTCCGTCCCAAGAGCTGTCCTCGCGCGAGGCGCTCGCTCCGGTCTTCGCAGAGCTGGACAAGTACGACGCCACCACGCACTTCGTGGGACAGAGCAGCATCTTCACGCTAACGGACCAGCGGGCCACCGGGGAAGCTTACTGTCTGGCGCATCACGTTACGGTGGACGGTGAAAAGCGACGCTTGATGCTCGCCTCGCTTCGCTACCTCGACACATATGTGAAGATGGACGGTGTGTGGCTTTTTGCGGAACGCCGACTCTACGTCGACTGGCTGGAGGAGCGCGCACTGTCATGAGAGCATCGTGTCCGTGTTGCGGCACTCGCTTTCTCCCCATCATGGTTGCCGGCGAGATTCTCTGAAATTTCGACGCCCAAAAGCTTGAGAAAGAGATGGGAAAACAAAACCGAACGATGGCGGAGTCTAATTACATCTCGATGGCGAAAACTGACACCTGGAAAGCGCGCACAGCCCGGGTGGTGATTGTGGGTGGGGGCTTCGGCGGATTGGCCGCTGCCAAGGCTCTTCGTAAAGCATCGGTTAAGGTGATTCTTATTGATCGAACAAACCACCATGTCTTTCAGCCGCTGCTTTATCAGGTAGCGACGTCAGTGCTCGCGCCGTCTCAAATCAGTTCTCCAATCCGCGGAATTTTGCGGAAACAGAAGAACACAACCGTGATCATGGGCGAGGTGACCGGCGTGGACAAGGAGCAACGTTGCGTTTTCGTCAATTCACCCGATCGCGAACATGTCCCGGTGCCTTATGACTACCTCGTCCTTGCGACCGGCGTTCGACACAGTTACTTCGGGCACGACGAATTTGAGAAGTTCGCCCCAGGATTAAAGAACCTTGCCGATGCGGTTGCGATTCGAAACAAGGTCCTTCAGGCTTTTGAGCAAGCTGAAGCCGAAGAGGATCCAAAGCTTCATCAGGATCTACTGACGTTTGTTCTGGTCGGCGCTGGTCCCACCGGTGTGGAAATGGCTGCGGCGTTGGCAGTGCTCGTCCGCACGGCGTTGCATTCGGACTTCCGGCGAATCGATCCCACCAAGG
>DATLIT010000360.1:0-3086 GCA_035539295.1 Terrimicrobiaceae bacterium
GATCAGAGGGGTGATATTCATTGCAGTCGGCGGGAGTTGGACAAAGCCGAGACCAACTACAAACTGGCGCAAGAGACCGCCGACGCCTCGGGTCAGCTCTGGCTGCAAGCACACGTCGGCAATTCAATCGCCCGACTGCGACTGCTGCAAGGCCGGCCAGCCGAGGCAAAAAGGTTGTTACAATCCTTCGAATCAGTCTGGAAGGGCACTAAGAATTACGGAAAGTACCTTTATCTTATCGGGCGGGCGGAGGCAGACTTAGGAAACTATGGCGATGCAGAACAAACCTTTCGCAACGCCCTCCAGAGTCTAAAAAGTTTCGGCTTGAGCAGTATCGAGGCGTTGACTCGCGATCGCCTCGCTCAACTTCTTATGAGACTCGGCCGCAAAGAAGAGGCGTGCGTCGAGTGGGCTCGCGCCCTAAAGCTCTCAGAAACCGTTCAAGCGGTCCGCCTGTTTGAAGAGATCACTCGACGTTACGTCAACCAAGTGAAGGCGGAGGATCTTCTGCCGATTATTGAAGAAGCTATGGTCAAGCGCATGGAGATGCAGGCGAGCGTTGAGGGTTCACGTTGGAAACTAGGCCGTGCCGAGGACCTCATCTGGCGAGAGCATTACGTCCTCGCCCACTGGTTCGTGCAGCCCGTTTGGGAAATGTTGCGCTCTGAAAACCGCAACGCGGTTTGGCTTCCGCCGGTGATTCTGGAGTTTTGTAAGGTTTTCGGAAACCCCGTGTGGCTGTCACGAATGCTCACGGGTGACTTGTCAACCCCGGCTGCGGAAGTCGATGTTGGAGCGCTTTGTCAGCAGTCGTTGGAACGAGTCTCCAGAGAACTCGGCAGAGGCTTTTCGCTGACCATCGCAGTTGAAATGGCGAAAGTTGCGACCGACGAATACGTGCTGCGTCAGGCCTTGGAGGCCTTGTTTCGCGGCCTGTATTCGGGATTCGGCACAACGGCTTTCGAATTGTCTCGCAGGCCGGCTGCACTGGCCGCCGAGGATGGAGAGGTCGCCATGTTTCTCGCTCTCAAAGGGCCGCTCCCCGAAGCGTTCTCGCGCGTCAGCGAATTGGTCCGAATCAATGTGGCCATGAAGGACGTTTCGCTGCGACCGCTGTTTGATGGCGGCTACTCTGGGGACTTGAGCCTCGCAGACTTCCTCATCGGCGTGGTGCTAGGGGAACGGCTTTCCTTTCACACCCAGCCGCCGACCGTCGAAATCGCATTTCAAACACGGCACCAGCGAACGGGCGGGTAGATTTCCTCCTTCACAGGCAGTCGATCTGCTGTATCAACGGCGCATGGCAGAATCGGTCATTTTCTTTATTGAAGACGAGCTCGATCATTTCGAAGCGGTCCGCGAGCATCTCGAGCCCGATTTCAAATGTGCTCGATCCCACGCGCTTGATATGGAGACCGTCGCCCAAGAAATTGAGGAACTGAGACCGGTGGCGATTGTCCTTGACCTAATGCTTTTTTCGTCGCATCGGGCCGCGAAAGCTGGAATGGCCGCGTGCCGAAGGTCGATCGCCCTGCTTGAAAGCCGACTCGGCGACGAATTGACAGTCACGCGGCCAACCCGTCGCGAGGACGATTCGATTGAAGCTCCGGTCATGGCGAGCGATTGGCTTCGCGAGCTTAAAGGACTATGGCCGGGAGTTCCGGTGGTCGCCTTGTCTCAGCTGGAGCCGACCGCGCAGTCGCTCGAAGACTTGGTTTCAGGTGCCATTGCCAAACGGCTGGATACGAACGCCAGGCTCGTCAATGGCAAGGAGGTTGCCGAGAAGATTCGGCAGCTGATCAAGGGATAAAATTACCGACTCGGATGCCCCGGTCGTCGCGGGCGTGACCCACCCGGGGCTTCGTCGGTAAAGGCGATCGTCCGCTGGCAAGGAATCACACGAAAGTGTTAGCAGAACGATCACGCCAGCCGCCACTGGCAGACTTTTGCAGAATTCCCTCGGACAAAGCTTCTGGAAGTCCGGCGAGTAATTTCTGTGCGAGGCGATAGCCGGGATCGTCGCTATTGTGTTGGACGGCACGAAACCGTTCTCTGATCCGATCTTGGGAGGATCGACAGAAGTAGTCGGCCAGTTCCACGGCGCTGGCCGCTTCTGGATCCGCTCGCCTAATCATCGCTTCAACACGCGCGAGCGTCGCTGACATCGCGAACAGCTCGGCACCGGCATCCACAAAACGAGCCAGGAGAAGTTGGCGCTTCTCCAGGCGGGGACCGTAAGCGATCATCTGATGGAACAATCTTCGCGCGAGTTGACGGGCTGCGGCTTCGCACCAGCGGACATGTCGCGCAAGTCGGCGATCCAATCTCGTTGCGCTGGCTCTTGGAAGAAATGTGGAAGCATACCACCGTGCATAGAACTTCGCGGCACGCAGGCCGGCGGCACCGCGCAGCGGCAGAGACAATCGGCGGTCGAGCACCGGTGCGCTGATCTTTAAGTGGGGATCAACCGCCTCCCGTGCGATGAACAGGCGCATAATTTCGCTCGATCCTTCGAAGATGGTATTTATGCGACTGTCTCGAACGATGCGTTCCACCGGATCGGGTGATTCGCCACGTTGCGCCAACGAACGGGCGGTCTCATAGCCACGCCCACCGCGAATTTGCATTGTGTCATTGGCGATTTTCCAAGCCCATTCGCTGGCGAGCATCTTGCAAATGGCGGATTCAAGCCGGAAGTCGGATTTGGCTCGATCCACCAGCGCGGCAGTGAGCAAGGTCATCGATTCCATTGCGAATGTTTCCGCGGCCATATCGGCGAGTTTGCTCGCGATGGCGGCATGCTCTCCGATCGGCTTGCCCCATTGCACCCGTTCCTTGGCCCATCGCGTGCTGATCTCCAGACATCGTTTGCCAAGTCCGACACACGCGGCGGGCAAAGTTAGTCGTCCGGTATTCAAGGTGCTCAACGCCACCCGCAGGCCCTTTCCTTCGGCAAGAAGAACGTTTTCGCGAGGGATGCGAACGTTGTGAAATTCAATCGCTGCATTATAGAGAGCCCGCAATCCCATGAAGCGGCAGCGTTGGATGATCTCGACGCCGGGCCAGCTGGTTTCGACGATAAAAGC
>DATLIT010000361.1:0-10555 GCA_035539295.1 Terrimicrobiaceae bacterium
TCTTCGTTCAAACGCGAGTTCCACCGATGCTACGGAGCCACTCCGGCCAAATGGCTAATGAGACGACGTCTTGAATGCGCCGCGCAGATGCTGCGAACGACCAGCCTGAGCATCCTTGAAATTGCCCTCGAATGCGGATTCGAAGAGCCATCGCATTTCAGTCGCACATTCAAGTCGAGATTTGGTCGCTCCCCAACCGATTATCGCGAAAAGGAGAAGAGCCGAGCAGACATCGCTCAACTAATTTCTTTGAGGTAGCGCCGGGCGCTGACGCAAAACGGCCGCCGTGTGGCCGTTTCAGACCAGCGATTGAACCTCTCATGCAAACGTTGGACCATCCTGGTGTGGTATGGAGTTGGCATGGACGATCAATTACGTGCAGCACGCGCGCTGCGGAACACGATTCGCGCAACGCGCCAGCAGACCGAAGCGGGTCGTCGTCTGGCTCCGCAGGTCGTTGAAGGGCTAATTACCGGCGGACTCTTCCGTTTGGCCGTGCCAGCCAGCCTCGGGGGGGCCGAGACTCAACCGGGCGTAGCTCTCCAGATCTATGAGGAGCTGGCGTGGGCGGATGCTTCCGTAGCCTGGATCGTTTGGAACAATCAATTCGTCGGTCTTGCGAGCCGCTATTCCTCTGAAGCAGTCAGAACCGAGATTTTCAGCGACGATCGCGGCATCTTTGCCAACTCTACGCGTCCAGCAGGACGAGCTGTGGTGGTCGACGGCGGATTCAATGTTTCGGGACGTTGGTCACTGGTCTCCGGTTGCGAGCTGGCCGATTGGATTCCGGTGATGTGCATTGTCCACAGAGCAGATCAGCCACGCACGCTCACAGACGGCGAGCCCGAGACGAGGATGGTTTACCTGTCGAGGGGCTCCTACCGCATCCTGGATACCTGGCACGTCGGAGGACTTCGCGGGACTGGCAGCCACGATATCGTCGCGGACGACGTCTTCGTTCCTGCGGAGCTAACTTTTTCGTTCAGTGACTCTGCTCAAGACGATCGACCGCTTTCGCGCATGCCCTTTTTCGCAACGGTATGTGCCGGTTGCGCCGCACTTTGTTTGGGAGTCGCGCAGGCGGCACGCGATACGCTGTTGGAGCTCGCGTCGTCAAAGGTCCAGGTCGATCCGGTTCCCGCCACGCGTGAACGGCCGTGGGTGCAAAAGTTAGTTGCTTCCTCAGGCGCGAAGCTCGCTTCCGCCCGGCTGCTGCTCTACTCCGCACTCGCGGACGTGTGGGCCGCCTGCACCCAGGGAGTGACAGTAACCGACAGCCAACGCGCACATCTATGGGAGAGCGGTCATCACGCCGCACACGTTTCAAGGGAGGTAGTGCGGTCCATGTATGACCTGGCAGGTGCGTCCGCGCTCTATACTGAGTGTCCTCTCGAGCGAGCGCACCGCGATATTCACGCGGTGATGCAGCACATCGTCTTCGCGCCATTCTGGATGGAGGCGGCCGGTCAGGTCAGACTCGGCCTCGCACCCCGAAATCCGATTTTCTGATATAAGGGGCTTTGGCTTAGAGAAGAGAGGAGCGCAGAAGAATGAATAGGAACGAACGTCCTTTCAGACCGCTTCCCTGGAGGCTTTCGAGCGCAGCTTGGTGCGCATCTTTGGGCAGTGTGCGTGTTGCCTTACGGGTCAACCGCGCTCATCGACAGGGAAAGATTGAAGCGCCAGTTTTCAGTGTATTGGGGACTTTCGTCGCCTCTCCTTGGAATTGCTTGCTCATCAGACCGCCTTTCCGCGGAAGAACAAACTGGCATCAAGCTTCAGAGAAGACCGGTAGCCGAGCCCGGGGTGCGCTCGAATCGTCCATCGACCTATCGATATAGCGATAATGAGTCGCCGCTGCACGCGTAATTAGATCAAGCACACGCCACACGATCGATACGCCCGCATTCCCTTTCGCCAGGACGTTTGCGCTCGTTTAGGGAATTCTTCTCCCGCACTGCTAGCCCCATCGGACCCATTCTGCGTGCACGATGACTTCACTGGACGATCAATTTTCCGGCCATTGGCGGATGCAGAAGACAAGCATAGGTTAAGGTCCCGCGCTCGGAGGGACGGACTGTGATCGACACCGTCTGACCGGAGTCGATGCTCGGGACCATGACATCGAGTCCGCTGATCGAAAAGCAGTGTAGAATGCGCTTCGGGTCCTCGTTGCGCAGCACCAGTTCAGCGACCTGTCCTCGTTTAAGGGTGATGGGGGGATTTCGAAGCTCGGGCTGGTCTTCAAGGTGAAAGGCCTGATCTTTGGCGACGATGGTGATGCGGACCGCTGGAAGATCCACCGTCCTTGATTCGCCACACGCGGCGACTCCCGCCGCAGCTAGAACGAGCAGCACCAGTTTGCTAACAATGTTCTCATACATATCAATTCCAAGGTTTTCTTAATCTGAGACGAGTAGTGCCGTGGCCCACATCACGATCATGCCGAGCAGAAATCCCGCCGCGTTGCCAAGGTGAAAGAGATTGCCCTCTTCGGTCTTCGCCATCTGCGTCACGATGGACCAAACGACTTGGAAGACCGCACCGGCACCGACCCCGAGAAAAAGAGCGAACGCGACGTCGGAGTATGTGAAGCCTCCCATCCAGCAACCGAGAATCGCCGGCGCTCCCCCGACGAGGCCAAGCAAGACAAGATGAATCAGCTTTGGCTTGGAGCGCGCCAGTGGGGAGACGATCGCCAACCCCTCGGTCGTATTGTGTGCGGTAAAGCCCACCAGCAAAAGCGCTCCGAGCGCGATTTCGCCAGCCGCGTAGGCACTCCCAATCGCCAAGCCCTCGCCCAAGTTGTGAATGCCTATCCCAAAGGCAATCATGTAGGCCAGAATCAACGGATACCCGACGCTCTGCGTGCCGGTCCGGGTGCGAAGAAATCGATCGAGTCCAGTGATGAGCAGAAATGCGAACATGAACCCTATGCCCAGCAATCCAATGCCTGAGAATACCCCGGGAAGTTGGCTGGCCACCTCGAAGCCTTCGTGTAGCGCGTCAAGACCCAGAAAAACAAGCAGTCCAACGGTAAAGCTGAGAAAAAAGTTGATCCAGCGTGTCCCAAGTCGCCGTAGAAACGGCAACCATAAGATGCCGAACGCCACCGGAAGAATACCAACGTAGAGTCCCATAGCGGCGAAAATAAGGAACATCCGCGCAGAAGTTCTTGGGGTCTCGATCGCGACGGCGATCTCTTTTTCGAACGCCAGACCGTTGGCCGTGAAGAGTTCAATTTTGTACGGATCGCCGGCCACCCAGTCGAACGGAATGCGCACTGTCGCCTCCTCCAACCTCTCAAGGTGGCGGCTGGGGCTAAACTCAGCTTTCCAAATCGCCTCGTCGACGGTGACCAGTGTCATGTCGACCGGCATCGGGCCAGTGTTGCGAATCGTTAGCCTGAACTCACCAGGCTTCAACTCGACGCGCCGGATGCTGATCTCTTCGATCGGCGGCACCGGGCGATCGATGAGATCGCTGCCGCCATGAAAGAACCACCAAATCAATCCCGTGAGCAGCAAGAGCGGCGCAATCGCGCTGAGAAACACCAGCGCCCAGGGCGGCTTCATCGCAACTGGCGTTACGGCATCCATATCTATCCCTTCACATCGAAGAACCCCATCCAACCCAATTCGGCAAATTCGGAAGTGTGGGCGTGAAACATGTACATCCCGGGATACTTGTAGCGGAACTCCAGGATGCCCCGTTGACCTTGGCAAAGGTTGATCGTGTCGGTCAGTTCGATCGGCTCCAAGGACGTGCCGTTTGGATAGTACTCGAACATGTTGGCGTGAAGGTGGAAGTTGTTCACGAGGTCGAACTCCGTCATGTTCGAAAGATAGATGCGCACCTGCTCGCCAACTTTGAGTCCGATGGGATGCTCGGCGTAGTAATTTGCGACGCCGTTGACAGCATAAAATTCGTTTTCCATGTCAAGGTCCACGTCCAGCCCATGCATGACCATGATCATCTCCGTAGCCGGCGGTCGCGGGGCACCGGGATCAACTATCAAAGTGCCATAGAGTCCGCGCGCGATGTGCTTTCGCAATGGCATCATATGGCAGTGATACGGAAAAATCCCGAACGGCTCGGCTGTAAAATCGTAGGTGAAGGTCTTGCCTTCCGGCACCACCTCGAAAACGCCATCCATGTTCGCGGGATGAATCCCATGGAAATGCATGGTGTGCGGCTTGCTTGCACGGTTCTCAAAACGGATGATCAGGCGATCGCCCACCGTTGCCCGAAAGGTTGGTCCAGGCATAAACCCGTTATAGACCCAGGCGGGAAACTTGACGCCCTCCGCGACCTCGATTTCCTTATCCTCCGCGACAACTCTATATTCCCGCTCGGACGTCCCATCCGCCCGCGCCGTCGCGTTCCCGTAATTAAACGTCGTGAGAAACTTCATCGGGTCCATCTCGGCGTCGCGCCTGCCCTGAACCATTCCCGAAGACAGCGAAGCGCTCGTCGAGCCGAGGGGAACTACTTCGTCGCCGACCAGCGTTGTCTTACCAATTGGATATTTGCCCTCGAGCTTTTCGGTCAGGCATTCCATGCAAGCCCGCGCCTCGCCCACCGAGAACGACGCCAAACCGGTCGCCCCCGCGACCGTCAGCGCCCCACCTTGCAAAAACTTTCTTCGGGAAAAGGCAGGTAAATCACGGTTCTGTAAAGAACGCTCCATCTCGCCTGACTTCAATTCCACTGGTGGCCGCCATTTCATAATGTAGTCGTAGCTACACTTTGGGTTAACTACTACTCATATCTTCGGGGCGTGTCAAGCATGCGATTCGCCTGAGATTTGCCCCATTTGACAGGCGCTACTTGAGCCCGGTGGGAACCATCCGCGCGCAACAAAATCCAAGTCAAAGAAACCCTGGTCGGATTGGCGTCAGAGATCGGAACCATCCGTGTCCGCGCTAACCGGGTCTGCCGCAGATGACATCGGCTCCTTTCCGATCGCTGCGTACGGGCCGGCGTGTCTTCATTCGAGTCAATCGGCACAGATAGAGTGGAAAAGGGTTGACTACCGTTTGCCTTCCTCTCATAGAGGTTGCAGGGTTGGCGGCGGAGTCGCCCAGGTTGCTGAACGAGGTTATCCCTATGGCCGCCGAAAACGACACTGCTTTCTACTGCCGGTTCTTGCCTTTCATCGCCTTCAAGGGGCGTCGTGTTCTTCAGGTTGGCTGCGGAAAGTCCCATGTCGGCGCAGCGTTTCGACACCAACAACACCTGGCATACCGATGACCGCGGACAATCCCTATCGGACTTTTGTGGACGACTTTCGCCGTCTGCTGACTGACACCGAGCCGCTGGACGTAGGGACGCTTGTCCCGCCTACCCGTCCGCCGGTGCCAGCCGCCGCGCCTAAGGTTCTCATCTTTGCCCCCCATCCGGACGACGAGGTCATCATTGGCGGCTTGCCGCTGCGATTGCTTCGCGAACTGAAGATGAACGTCGTCAACGTTGCCGTAACTTTAGGGAGTCGCGTCGATCGACAGACCGAACGCTGGCAAGAGCTTAAGAACTGCTGCGACTACATCGGCTTTGGGCTCCTTTCGACGGGCGAGCGGGGACTGGAGGGAATCAACCCCGCCGCGAGAAAGAAGGACGCTCGGCGATGGGGATCGTCGGTCGAGGTGATCGTCCGGATCTTGACCGAGCATCAGCCTTCCATCGTTTTCTTTCCGCACGACGACGACTGGAACCAGACTCACCTCGGAGTTCATCATCTGCTTGTCGAGGCGCTGGGCGCGTCCGGTTTGGCATGCCTGACGGTCGAGACCGAATTTTGGGGCGCGATGGACGCGCCCAATTTGATGGTGGAATCCGCCGCCGCCGATGTAGCCGATCTGATGGCGGCGCTCTCGCTGCACGTCGGCGAGGTTGCGCGGAACCCCTATCACCTGCGTCTGCCCGCCTGGATGATCGATAATGTGCGCCGCGGGGCGGAGCTGGTCGGCGGCCAGGGAGGAGCGGCCCCGAAGTTCGCTTTCGCCACTCTCTACCGGCTACGCCGCTGGAAGAGCGGCGAATTTCAACTTCTTTTCGACGGTGGACGCGTGCTCACCAGCCAGGACGACCTGAGCGAGCTATTTCAACCGAAAGGATAGACACACCATGGAGGTTATCATTCGCACCGATCCGGCCGCAGTGGCGGAACTCACTTGCCAGCTCATCGCGGCACGCTTGAACGCAAAATCCGATTTGGTGCTTGGGTTGGCGACTGGCCGGACGATGGAGCGAGTTTATGAACGCCTCGTCGCCAAGCACAAGAACGATGGCTTGGATTTCTCGCGTTGCCACACGTTCAATCTGGACGAATACATTGGCGTTCCTCCCGAGGACGAACACTCTTATCGCTTCTACATGAACCATCACCTGTTTAGCCGGGTGAACATCGACCTCGGGAACACCCATGTGCCCGACGGTATGGCGACGGATCTCCGCGCGGGAGCAGCCCATTACGAGCAACTCATTCGAAAGACGGGAGGAATCGACGTGCAGCTCCTGGGAATCGGCGAAGCAGGGCATATCGGGTTCAATGAACCTCTCTCCGCACTGATGTCGCGCACCCGGGATAAGGCGCTCACTCCGCTTACGCGCAAGCAAAATGCCGAGATGTTCGGAGGCGACCCCGAGAAAGTGCCGAAGCGGGCACTCACCATGGGCGTCGGCACGATCCTCGATGCGCGGGAATTGTTGCTCCTGGCTACCGGCAAGGCCAAGGCATCAATCCTTGCCAAGGCGGTTGAAGGGCCGATTACCGCGATGATCAGCGCGTCGGCCATTCAGTTGCACCCGAATTGCAAGGTGATTGTCGACGAAGACGCAGCCGGTGAACTCACGGAACGAGAATACTACAACTGGGTCTTCGCGAACGAACCCGAGTGGCAGGAATTTCAATCTTAGACTTTCTCGCGCGCCACGGCTTGCGTGTGGTTGCGGCCACGGAAGGGCTGCGCCAAGCGTTTTAGGCGCACTTCCAGATGAAGCCATTTGCATCAGCATCCCTGGCCGAAGCCGGTGTGTTCGCCGTTCGTCAAACTTTGCGGCGGATTATTAGAGAGTTTGAAGACGATCCCAACACCGCCGTCAGACAGACGATCGATGCCGAAACGAAGAAGAGAGCAATCGATGTTGATCTTATTGCCGACCGGGAGTTTGCCACTCAATTCCGACACTACGACGGCGGCAGGTATGCAGGGGTCATCGTCACTGGAGAGGAGCGGCCTGGAGACTCCCTTAACGGACCGTTTGGCACTTACGTTCTCGTCGATGCATTGGATGGGAGCGACTTGGCGGAGCGTGGGCTCGCCAACTGGTGTTCCGCAGTCGTCTTTTTCGAGGTCACCGGTTCCACCGCGAAGATTCGAGCCGCAGTCGTCGGCATGCCGCCGAACCACATTTATTTCGCCACCGATGACGATCCTCGCGTCCGCGTCTATCGCAATCTTCCTGACCTCGAAGGCCAGATATTGGCTAACTTAGCTCTCGACCCCGAAGAGGTGACCGGCCTGCCCTCGGAGCGAACCCTGTCCGATGGCTCGCTTTATTTTTATGGACAAAAGGTCAGTCGTCTTCTCGAAATAGCACGCCGTCCGCTCCTCGGACAGGTCGGCAACCAAGAATTCGAAAATCTTCGCATCTACAATCTTGGCGGGATTCCAATGCTGGTTCGTATGTGCGACCACCAGATCAAGCGGGCACGGGGCGTCGATGCCGTATTTGAGCTGAGTGGACAGAGACCTTACGACGTGGTCCCTGGACTCTTCTTCGCTCTGAAGCTGGGCGCAACCGTTCTCGATTTAGCGCATCCCCAGCCGACCCCCATTAAGATTGCGGATCTCGAACACGCTCTGTTGCAGCCGCGAGGAGTTCAGTTGCGATACCTGGCTGCGGCGCATGAGCGATTGGCTAACGAGTTATTTCCAATCCTCCGGCCGCCAGATTAGTGAGTTTGTTCGATCCGAGCGATCGCCTCGTCGATGCCAATCCTATAATGCATTGATCGTAGGGCTTTCGAATTGGACTTAGCTTGGCGCCGAAGCGGGAGGCGTCCTCACCGCTTAGGGAGCGCCGACGATGAGGAGCATCGTCGCCACGAGCACCCGCCCTTAGCTGCCGCAGGTCAGCGAACCATACAGACGAAACGCACGCGTTCACTGCGCGGCGAAGAAGGAATCCAGTTTATCAGGCGACTGGAGTCGCTGTACCGGACGGAGCGTTCAAGTTCAGCTTGACGGCGGCGGCGATAGCCGCAGAGCGTTCCCCCGCAATCACATGCCAGACGTTATCCGAGGCTTTGATGACACTGCCGGCACCGGCGTTTTTGACTGCTTCTTCATCGGCCTTGCCCGTGTCGCGTAGCACCACGCGTAATCGGGTCACCGCGACATGCTCGGCCTTTTGAACATTGCCAGGGCCGCCGAAAGCGCGCACGAGGCGCTGAGCGATTTCGGTGTCTTCAGCGCCCGCGCCAACCGGCTGATCAGAGATCGACCGAGGGCCGGGCTCTGCAGCGACGGCCGACGTTACAGCGGCTGGCCCAAGGGCGTCGTATTGGCCACCGGCCATCGCTTCGCGAATTTCACCGGCGAGGATTTCAGCTTGAGGGCCGATTACCACCTGCAACACATTGCGACCTGGACGAACCATGCCCCGCGCGCCCAAGCTTCGAAGCGCCGGCTCGTTGACCAAAGCATCGTCCACCACTTCGAGGCGCAGACGCGTCGTACAGGCGTCCACGAGTTTAAGATTTCGATTGCCACCCAGCGCTCTTACATAGCCGACCGGGCCGGTAAGAGCAGCCGGCGCACCCGCCAAGCCTGCGGCTCCAGCAGGGGCGGGAATACCTTCGGCAGAAGGCTCGACGGCGGCCTCAGCGCGCCCCGGCGTTGCCAGATTGAACTTCCGGATCGCGAAGCTGAAGAGGAAGTAATAAATGATGAAGTAGGCGAATCCGACCGGTATTAACATCCAACCGTTCGTTCCGAGCCTGTAACTGATGATATAGTCGAAGGCCCCGGCCGAGAATGTGAATCCGAGCCTGACGCCCAAAAAGGTCATCAAAGCCATGGAAATGCCGGTGAGGATTGCGTGGATCACGTAGAGGATCGGCGCAAGAAACATGAAAGTGAATTCCACCGGCTCAGTTACCCCCGTCAGAAACGCCGTCAGCGCCATCGATAGCAACATGCCGCCAACCAGCTTGCGATTCTCGGGCTTGGCAGCGTGATACATAGCCAGACAGGCCGCAGGGAGACCGAACATCATGACCGGAAAGAAGCCAGTCATAAAGGCGCCAGCTGTCGGATCGCCGGCGAAGAAGCGATGGAGATCGCCAGTGACCGCTTTGCCCTCCGGGCCCGGATAGCTGCCGAAGACAAACCAGACGAGACTGTTGAGGATGTGATGCAAACCAGTGACCAGGAGGAGGCGGTTGAGCACACCATAGATGAAGAGTCCCAGGCTACCCGCCCCGATAAGGGCGTGGCCTAGCCAGTCGATACCCGTCTGCACCACCGGCCAGATATACCCGCACAATAATCCGAGCATCACGCAGGCCAGACCGGTGATGATCGGGACAAATCGCTTCCCTCCAAAAAATGCCAGGTATTCAGGAAGTTTGATGTCGTAAAAACGATTGTACAAATTTCCGGCGACAATGCCGCAGAGGATGCCGGCAAGCACTCCCATATCGAGCTTATCATTGATCGACTTCAAGACGGCGGTGAGGATGAGGTAACCGATACCGCCGGCCAGAGCGGCTGCACCGTGGTTCTCCTTCGCGAAGCCTACCGCGACTCCGATCGAAAAAATCAGCGGAAGGTTGGTAAAGACCGCTCCCCCGGCGTCTGCAATCCATTTGATGTTGAGGAGGTCGGGCTGTCCCAAACGTAACAAGAGTCCGGCCACCGGAAGCACCGCAATCGGCAACATCAATGCTCGACCGAGTTTTTGAAATTTAGCAAATGCTGCTGCACTCATAACCGTTGAGAATCGTTTTGCTTATTTTCGTCGTTGTTCCGCCACTCCACGGCCAACGGCTGAAGATCGTTGGATGAAAAGGCGCCGTGCGGCGCATCCATTGCCAAACCGCTCTTCGCCATCCGTCGAGGAGCAATCCGAGGAGGGACTTCGCCAACTCGCCCGAACGGATCCCTTCAGGGGTGAACATGTGAGATCCACTACGTGTAATTTTGCTTATTCGCCTGCTTGCCTCAATGGAAAAGGCATCGGCTGTTAAAATAAGTGACGCAGAAGCTGTCGCAAACCTCGGAAGATAAAAGGCCAGGTTTCCGCTTGGAATTATAGTCCGCTTGAGCTCTTTGCGAGCTGGCCGCGCATCTCAGCGGCGTATTGATCCGCATTGAGGCCAGTCAGCAAGTGGATGACGTGATCCGGAAGTTTTACAATCGCCTCAACGCCCGCCGTCCTTAGAGCCGCCTCGTCGAGTGCCCCGTTAGTGGTCACGACACGCAAACGCGTCTCGGCGCAGGCATCAACGCGCTGGATGTTTGCCTTACCTCCGAGCGCTTTGATCAGA
>DATLIT010000362.1:0-4486 GCA_035539295.1 Terrimicrobiaceae bacterium
GGCTATTGGACTCGGATTTTCCGCCGCACGGCCAGGCGCTCGCTGGTCGGCCGGAAGTTCTGTGGATGCATGTCGTCGCAGATGCGCTCATTGCCCTGAGTTATTTGCTCGTCCTGATTGCGCTGACTTCCTTCGTGAAGAACAGGGCTGGCCTCTCCCGGCGCGGGACGTACGCGTTGGTAGGTTTTTTCGTATTTGCGTGCGCGGTAACACATCTGATGGAGATCTGGTCGGTTTGGCATGGAACGTTCCGGCTCTTCGGGATGGTGAAAGCGATCACCGGTCTGTCAGGGATTGCCGCCGCTGTGCTGTTGCTGAAGGCAATTCCGGATGCGTTGAGCCTGCCCTCCTCCGAGGAACTCAACGTGGCCAGTTCGATGTTGGAGAGCGAGAAAGCTGACCGGGAGCGCGAGCGCACCTCCTGGTCCACGGAACGCGAGGGATTTCGGCGGGAAATCGATGCAGGCGTGCGAGAGTTGCAAACGGCGAGAGCCGCATTGGGAGACGAACAGGCGATGGCAAGTCGGCTACAGGAGCTCCAGCTGCGATTGCTGGTCCCGAGAGAACTTCGACTGCTCTATCACGAGGTGGTTGCGACCATGATCGAGCTTCAGAAGGCAGACATGGGTAGTCTGCAACTCCTCGAGGCAGAAAAAGGAACACTGGAAGTGCTCGCCCAGCAAGGTTTCGAGTCCGACGAGTCGGAAAAGCTTAGGGATATGTCCTCCACCAATCCGGTCTGGAATGAAATGCTGCGTCGTGGGGATAGCGTGGTCGTCGAAGATGTGCTTGCCGATGCTGCCTTCGAACCACACTGGGCCGTGGCCGCCTCGGCTGGTTTTCGAGCGATGCAGCTGACACCGCTGATCAATCAAAATAAGGATTTCATCGGTCTCGTTTCCACTCATTTCCGGCTGCAGCGTCAACCCAGCGAACGCGAGACGAGGTATAGTCGTCTCTATGCCGCGCAGGCGGCGGAGACGATTGAGGACCAGCGAGCATTGACCGCTCAAAGTGAACGCGATCTGCGCCTCCGCCAGCTGATCGACGGCTTGAACGAACTCGGACTCTTCATGTTGGATCCGGCCGGCAAAGTCGTGAGTTGGAACAAAGGTGCAGAGCGCATTGCGGGATGGGAAGCATCGGAAATCCTCGGCAAACACTTCTCGCTCTTGTTCGAGCCGCAAGAACGCGAGGATGAAAAATCAGGCGAGGCCATGAGGTGCGCCGTGGCCGAAGGTCGGTTTGAGGATCAGGTCAGCCGAGTTCGAAAAGATGGGACGCGTTACTGGGTGCACCTCATCCTTACTCCGCTGAAAGATGATGCCGGAGATTTGCAAGGGTTTGCCGGAGCGATCCGAGATGTCACCGAACAGAAGCAAGCCGAAGATGAACTGCGATTGAGCGAGGCATACCTGGCCGAGGCTGAAAAGCTCAGCCACACCGGAAGCTGGGGGTGGGATGTAGGGAGCGGTGAAGTCCACTGGTCGAAGGAGACCTTCCGGATCTTTGGCGTTAATCCTGGCGATGTGAAGCCATCCCATCAGCTCTTCCTGCAGTTCGTGCATCCGGAGGACAGAGTCTTCGTTGAACAAACGCTCGAGAAGGCGAAGAGTGAATCAAGCGATTTTAAGATCGAGTTTCGCATCGTCCTCTCGGATGGCTCTGCCAAGCATCTACGAAGCATCGGTCATCCCGTCATGGAGAAGTCTCTGCTCGCGGAGTTTTCCGGCGCGATAATCGATATCACCGAGCAGAAGGTTACCGAAACAGTCTTTCGCAACGTCCAGGCAGAGTTCGCGCGAGTGGCGCAGCTGACAATCAAGGAGTATGCGTCCTCGATCACGCGGGAAATCGATGAATCACTCGAGGCAATCGCCAAAAATGGGGATTTCTGCTTTCGCTTGGCGGAGGCCACGCGTGCCCTCCCTTATGAATCTCGCGAACCCCTGTTGAACATCGTCAGAGATGCCACCCGCGCCAAAGATATCCTCGCGCGTGCCCGCCAGAGTTCTGGCCAATCGAGTCGACAGTTTACTCCTTTGGACCCAGGAGATTTGGTGCTTGATGTTTTGGCGCTTGCCAGCCGCGATCTGCGGCAACACAGGATCACCGTTCGAACTGAATTCGCGGAGGATTTGCCGAATGTTTCCGCTGATCGCATCGAGTTGCAGCAGGCGCTCTTCAACGTGGTGAGCAACGCGATTGAGGCGATGTGCGGAGAGACTGACGATCAACGCATTCTAATCGTGAGGACAGCTCGGGATACGCTCGACGGCAAGGGAGCGGTTCGAATCGACGTGCAGGACAGTGGCGCCGGATTTGATCCCGACCAAAAAGATCAGTTATTTGATCCCTTCTACTCGACCAAGCCCAAGCGCATGGGACTGGGACTTCGCATCAGTCGCTCGATCATCGAGGCGCACGGCGGCCTTCTTTCGGCATCGGCGAATGAGGGGCTCGGAGCTACTTTTACCTGTGTTCTTCCAGCGGCGGAGGGATGAAACTCTGATTGTAGCGACCGTGTCCTCACGGTCGAGGGCTTCCGGCGGTGGGGACACCGCCGCTACAGCCAGACGTTTCAAGAACGTCTTGTTGGTTTTTCCCTGCTTCCGAGAATGAGGAGGTCGGGTTTTGGATGGCGGGATCACAGCTGGAGCCCTCCTTGATTCGGCTTGAGGAGGTTTGCGATCAGACCGGTCCATCCGGTCTGATGTGAGGCACCTACTCCGCGACCATTGTCGCCATGAAAATACTCATAGAACAGGACATAGTCCCGGAAATGCGGATCAGTTTGCATCTTCTCTTCCCCATTGAAAACAGGACGGCACATCGAATCGTCTCTGAGAAAAATGCGGGTCAACCGGCGGGCGCAGCTCAGCGGCGATTTCGCGGAGCGTCAAGTATCTCCCGGAGCCGGTCGGGCACTCAACGGTGAAATCGTCTCCGTAATACTTATGAAATTTCTCGAGCGATTCGACAAGGAGGTAGTTTACCGGTATCCAAATGGGTCCGCGCCAATTGGAGTTCCCGCCGAAGACTCCCGAATCGGATTCGGCTGGCTGATAGCGAACGCACATTTCACTGCCGCCACAAGTGAATACATACGGATTGACTTCGTGGATCTTTGCCAGCGCGCGCACGCCATAGTCGGAGAGGAATTCGCTCTCGTCGAGCAGCCTGTCGTTAGACGAGCCGAGCGTCGTCGTTGGGAAGATCGATTTGGAGCTGGTTATAGAACGCGTCAGCTTCCGTACGCCTAGCATCGATCACCTCATCGAAGGTCTCGAACGGATCGCTTTCGGAAGTGTCCCGCAGGCAGGCGCGCAGTTGAAGGCAGCCACCCGGAGAAACGCTGCGAACGAGATGGGCGGCGGCCTTGGTCCCGATGCGTCCGGGATTTATTGCGGCGGCATTTCCATTCACGACATATTCGTGAAATGCATCTTTGAAATATTCCTCCACGTCCTCTCCGAAAAGTCGCCTCGCGTTGGTTTCGTTTTCCGTGAAGAGCCATTCATCGGCTTTCTCGACGAAGAACTGAAAAGCGCCCACGTCGTGATGGATCACGTCGACCGATCGCGGATTTCGCGCGGAAATCCGAGGCCTCTTCGCATCGAATTTCCACGACCATGTGTTGCGAAACCAAAGCTGTGGCAAAAGGTGTAGCGTGGCCTCGCCTGGCCCGCGGTTCCAGACGGTAACAAGCATGTTCACTGCCGCCGGATTGATCCGCGCGTACTCGACGAAGATGTCAAAGTAGCGGTCCTCGTCGAAGATCCCGGTATCGATGAGCTCGTATTCCCGCTCAAGCTTCCCCCTGGAGCGGTTGGTTTCGGCAAGATCCGCATACGGAAATTCCGCCTGCGGATATTTGTAGAGCATTTTCAAGTAGGCGTGGGTGGGGGTAGCATCCAGGTAGTAATAGAGCTCCTTGCAATCTTCTCCGTGATTGCCCTCCGTATTGGTAAGGCTAAAGAGACGCTCTTTGAGAATTGGATTACGCCCGTTCCAGAGAACGAGGGAGAGACAGAGCCGTTGATGGTGATCGCTGAAGCCGGCGAGTCCATCTTTGCCCCAACCGTAAGCACGGCTGCGAGATTGGTCGTGGGAAAGATAAGCCCACGCATTGCCATCCGGGCTATAGTCCTCGCGCACGGTGCCCCATTGGCGTTCGCTCAGCTACGGCCCCCATTTGCGCCAGAGACCCATTTTGCGCTTTGTAGTGCTTCTCCTCCTCGACCGGAGAAATTCCGCTTGAGCGGGAAAAGCGGCGCTGTGCAGGGCAGAATGCGTTGGTTCGTCGTTCACGGGGGATCCCTTTCAAACGTTTGCAAGAATAAGGAATGGCTTCACAGACTTCAACGTGATCAAGCTCGCCTTGTCGAGGGCGACTTAGACGGCGTCGAGCTCCTGGTAATTTCCTTTTTTCCGGCATAGACTTGATAGCGATATGAGCGAAGAAGGATCAAACCAAATGGATAAA
>DATLIT010000363.1:0-2816 GCA_035539295.1 Terrimicrobiaceae bacterium
GGATTGAGGTGCATGCATGGCTTAATCCCTACCGCGGCGCCGCGAACGCTTCGCTGCCCAGGGCCGCCAACCATATTAGCAGGCGGTATCCGCAGTATGCCTACCGGATCGGCACCGTGCTCTGGATGGATCCCGGTGCGCCGGCGGTGCAGGAAAATATTGTCAATGTCGTCCGCGAGCTGGTCGAGCGCTATGAAATCGCGGGCGTCCATTTCGACGATTACTTTTATCCGTATCCGACGGACAAAGGCGATGTCTATCCATTCCCTGACGATGCCACCTATGCAGCCTACCGGGCGCGGGGTGGCACGCTGTCGAAGGCGGATTGGCGGAGGGACAATGTCAACACGCTCATCCGCCGAGTTGCCCAAGTGGTCCATTCACAGCGAGCCGATCTTAAGTTCGGCGTCAGTCCGTTCGGCATCTATATGCCGGGAGTTCCAGCAGGCATTCAGGCGGGAGTAAACCAATATGAACAACTCTATGGAGACCCCGTCAAATGGATGCGCGAAGGTTGGATCGATTACCTCGCGCCTCAATTGTATTGGCGCGATGGCGGTCCACAGAGTTTTTCCTCGCTGCTTCGCTGGTGGCGCAGCCCTCAAGCGAATCCGCGCGGTGTGCCCGTTTGGCCAGGCATCGCCTTGGATCGTTTAAACTCGCATGGATGGCCTTCAAGCGAGATCGCTCGCCAGTTGCAAGTGGAGAAGTCGGTGGGATCGCGCTTGAGGGGAGGGGTTATTTTTTGGAACATCAAAGCGCTGCTCAATAACACCAAAAGTGTGAATGTTGTCGTCGCAGGCAGTTGATGCGTTTGCTGGTTGCTTTGTGTCTCCTCGCCAGCAACCTTCAGGCTGATTGGCGCTTGGCGTTGCCCGGGTGGAACTATCAGTTTCCAAGAGACCACGAAAACCATCCGGAATTCAAGACCGAGTGGTGGTATTTCACCGGTAACCTCAGCTCGGAGGACGGTCGTCATTTCGGTTATCAGCTGACGTTCTTTCGCGCGGGAGTGCTGCCCCTGGATTCCGACGTGATTCCTCTCTCGCGTTTCGTCACTAGCAGCGTGAAGTTTGCGCATTTTGCGGTGAGCGACCTCTCGACCGGGGCCTTCCATTTCTTCGAAAAACTCTCTCGGGGCGCATATGGTGAGGCCGGGTTTGGCCGCCGACCCCGTCTGGCCTGGATAGAAGACTGGTCATGCGAGCTCACGGATGGCGACACTTTCATCATCAAGGCGAATGCTGACGATCTCTCCTTAAAGCTTGCGCTGAAACCGACGAAACCAGTTGTCATTCACGGCCGCGATGGCATAAGTCGCAAGGCCGAAGGGGTCGGAAGAGCTTCGCACTATTATTCCTTCACCCGACTCTCGAGCGAGGGTGTGCTGCGAATCGGAGTTGCAGAAATTCCCGTTACGGGCCTGAGCTGGTTCGACCGGGAGTGGTCCAGCAACCAGCTTGCTGGCGACCAAGCTGGATGGGATTGGTTCAGCTTGCAGTTCGATGACGGGAGCGAGTTGATGCTCTACCAAATTCGAAACAAAGATGGCGGTCGCGATCGCAATTCGTCAGGAACTTTTGTCGACGCCCAAGGCGTGGCCACTCCTCTCGAGGAATCCGAATTTACGCTTGAGCCGCTCGACACGTGGGTGAGCCCAGAATCTCACGGTCGCTACCCGATAGCATGGAGGATCATCGTTCCTCGGCTGAATATGCGCCTGGATGTAAGCGCAGCCCTCAAGAATCAAGAACTCCTGCTAAAGCCGATCACCTATTGGGAAGGAGCGATTCGCGCGCAGGGAACCGTAGGAGAAAAGAACATTACCGGGAGTGGTTACCTTGAACTTACGGGATATGCCAGTGCCCTCTCGGAGCTCCAATCTAAGTGACGTGAGAGCCGCATCACCGCTCCTCGCGGTCGCCGGAAGGGTGAAGTTCTTTCAATTTTCCACCAGGTCGATCAGGCCGGAATATCCCCTCGTGGCGGCGGATTGCCTCATCTGTGAGGACGCCGATGAAGGGCAGGTTCCGATATCGTTCGTTGTAGTCGAGCCCGTAACCAACCACGAATTCGTTCGGAATATTAAAACCCACGTAATCTGCGTCGACGATCTTCGGAATGTCGAGCTTCTTGCGTAGCAGAACACAGATCTTGATGCTCAAGGCGCCGCTCTCAGCGGCAATGTATTCGCGAATTGCCTTGAGCGTGGCACCCGTGTCCAGAATGTCGTCGAGAATAAGGATGTGGCGGTTGCGAACATCGCGAAATTGCCCTTTACGGAAATTGATCTGCCCGGCGCTCCTGGTGCCGTTATAGCTCGCGACGCTCAAACAATCCAGCTGCAGGTGTATTGGGATTCTACGGAGCAAATCTGCCATGAAGACCAGGCTGCCATTGAGCACAGCGACGACGGTGAGGTCTCGTCCGCGATAGTCCTCGGTTATCTCGCTGGCCAGCTCGTCAAGCCGACTCAGAATCGTTGACTCACGGTAGAGAATCTTCTTGATGTCTTGGAGCATCGAGCGAGCCCCTTGTATTCAGCGGTACAAACCAACGGCCGTAAGCTTTGCTTTTCGCAGCGTGAAGAGCTCTTTGCTGACCGGATACGAAGACGAGTCGTACTCAGCGATAACGATGTCGGACAAGCGTTGAAAGGCCGGAGTTCCATTTGGAAAGACAAAGATCCGGAAGCGATTGGGAATCGCTATGAGAATATCTGGACCCAGAGTCTCGCGGAAAAGTGAGGCGAACTCCGGCGCGAGCACTGTCGATGCCGTCAACGGACTCGTGGACTCGAGCACGGCGCATTGGAT
>DATLIT010000364.1:0-4539 GCA_035539295.1 Terrimicrobiaceae bacterium
AGAGTATCCTGTTACCTTGCTTCTGAAAGGCGCGCGAACGCTGGTTGGCGAAGCACGTGAGGCCAGATTTATTAACAGCTCTGGGAATCCAGGTATGGCTAGCGGCGGGATGGGGGATGTACTCACGGGAGTTTGCGCTGCACTTTGCCCGCAGGTGACCGGCAAAAATCTGCTCCAATGCGCGGTGCTTGGGGCCTGGGTGTGCGGTCGGGCCGCGGAATGCGCTGTTTTTAGTGGTGCAGACGCCCCCGAGTCTCTTTGCGCCAGCTCTCTGCTCGACAGCCTCGGGTCGGCCTTTCGGAGCTTGCGCGCGGGGGATTATTAGTCACCTTGATAAGAGGGGCGTCCGTTCGGACGTGCAGAAGGGAACTCCTGAACGATAATATGGACATGGAAACCTCAAAACAACCGATCGGTGCAGAAAAGCCCGAAGACGAGTCGAAGGATGCCAAGCAGCCTCTCAAAAATGAGACGAGTCCGCTGCAATCACCCGATGCCAAGGATCAATCTCCCGAGACATCCCCCGACGAAGAGCCGGGAACCTTCGACAGGGTGTATGAGCACGGCAGACAGATGGGCTTCTAGCTTTCACTTTGATTTGCTGGATTCTTGTTGCCGCGCGTCAGGCTTGGTAAGCGACGGCGCTTGAAGGCGTCCCATCCGGGAAGAAGCTTATGAAACAGCTTCTTGGCCTCGCTCATGGGAATATCCTCGACAAAATAAGCGATGGCGGCGCGGCCTACAGCGTAAGTGCCCGCGCCAGCGATCATCCCGGAGACTGCATTCCCCCAGACCGGAACGATCTTGATAATGGCTCGCGCCCCTTCCCGAAAGAGAATCCCCGCGCCGATGTTCAACCCGAGAGCACCGACAAACTCGCCAAAGGTCCGCGCCGTTACCGGCTTTCCAGTGGTATAGATGATGAGCCCGACCATCAGAGTCTGCAGCGTCGTCAGGATGGGCATGTCGGCCAGTGGAATCGGTTGCAAACCGATGACACCACAGACCGCCGTAAAGGACTTTAAGAGCGAACTTGCAATCTGAGCCTGCGCTTCCTTAGCGCCCGAAAGTCGCGCAAATTCGAGCCTGGCCACATGCGGCAGTGCCGTAGAAATTGCGTCGGGAACGGAGTCGCCCTCGTCCGGTGCGCAGACAGTCGTGCGGTGCGTAGAAAACGCTCGCTTTCCGCTCAAGAGAGCCAAAAGACGTGCCCGTGAGCTCCCTTTACCAAAAGCTATGCCGATGAGGGGGGTCTCCTTCGGGCAGGCCGACAGGCGCGCCGCCGCCAAGTCCAAGGCGGTTTGGTTATCTTCCGCCTCCCTCAACAGCAAGGCAACGTCAGGCACGAATCGCAGCAGCGCCGAATCAAAGGCGCCCTGAGGCGCATCCTCTCGCGCGTCGAGCACGAGAATCTCACCGAAGTCGGGAACTCGGTACGTCCGCCATCCGTTGTCGCTTTCGCCTGTTTCAACGCCAATGCCAGCGATCGAATGCAAGAACTCGGGGACGCTTTTTCCAGCCGCCCCGAGCAGCAGGATCCTGGCCGGACGTTGCTCGAGGAAAAGTTCGCGTATCGGGACGAGCTCGCGAAGGATCGGCTTCTGCAACCCGCCCGGCAGTTTCTCCACTAGCTGGGTGAGCCGATCGTACAGACTCAGTAGAGTTTCACGGTTCAAAAGTTGCGAAGGTTCTGGATGACCGTCTCGGCGTGCTCTTCTGGCTTCACGCTGCGAAAAATTGACTTGATGCGGCCATCGGGCCCGATGACGAAGGTGCTGCGTTCAGTCCCCATGTAGGTCCGGCCCTCCTTGTTCTTCTCCACCCAGACGCCGAAGTCCTGAACGATGCGCTGTGCTTCATCGCTGATCAGCGGAAATGGCAAGTTATGCTTCGCGATGAACTTCGAGTGGCTCTCCGGCGAGTCGATGCTGATGCCGAAGACAGTAGCACCAGCTTCGAGGAAGGGCTCATATCTGTCCCGCAGTCCGCAAGCTTGAGTAGTGCAGCCAGGCGTATCGTCCTTTGGATAAAAATAGAGGACGACAGTTTTTCCCCTGAAATCCGAGAGGCTGACCGTCTGACCATCTCGGTAAGGGCCTCCTACGGCAATCGCTGAAAAATCAGGCGCCAGGTCTCCGGGAGCAAGTGGCTGGGGCATGTGCAGACAATTTACCGCGGGTCGGCCATTTGCAAGTCCCCAGAGAACGTCGGTAGAGCGGCGTTGAACCTGCAAGGATTCCTGCTTTGCTTCGCATAAGTTGAAGACGCTACGCGCACGCATCGTATTGCCCCTGGGCAGCCCGCCGATTGAAGACGGCTATGTCCATCTCAACGGGGACCGGATCGTTGCAGTAGGCCGTGCCCGGGACCTCGCTTCGAAGAAATGCGAAGACCTTGGCGAGTGCGTTCTTATGCCTGGTCTCATCAACGCCCACTGCCATCTTGACTTCACGGTCATGCGAGGTGCCATTCTCCAGCAGGAAAGCTTCTCTCATTGGGTCCGAAGGATTAACGACCTTAAGCGCACGCTTACCGATGAAGACTATCTGGAATCGATTTTCAACGGCTTTACCGAGCTGCGTCGCTGGGGAACAACCGCCGTCTTTAATATCGAATCGTTCCCTGAGCTCATGGTGCATATGCCGCCTCCGCCGATTCGCGCCTGGTGGTTCTATGAACTTATCGATGTTCGAAATCGTATTCACACCGAGGACGTCGTGGCAGGAGCATTGACGTTCTTCGAAAAGCACCCCAACTGGCTTGGTGGGTTCGGACTCTCGCCCCATGCGCCTTACACGACCTCTAATGCACTCTATAAGCTAGCGAAATTTTGCTGCGAGAAATACGCGATGCCGTGGACCACGCATCTAGCCGAGACGGACGAAGAGTTCGAAATGTTCGTGCACGCGTCCGGCCCGCTCCACGACTTTCTTAAAGCGTTGGGACGCGGTATGCACGATGTTGGCGGTGTGACCCCCGTCTCCCGATTATTTCTCGACGATCTTGTGCCAAGAGGGGGAATCTTGGCGCACATGAATTGCCTGTCGGACCGAGACTACGAGCTTCTTGCCTCCCAAGCTAAGAACATCAGTGTCGTTCATTGTCCAAAGTGCCACGACTATTTCGGGCGACCCCCTTTTGAGCTCGACCGCTTTCGCTCGATTGGTGTGTCGGTGTGTCTGGGCACCGACAGCCTCGCGAGCAACACATCGCTAAGTCTTTTCGAGGAGATGCGCCACTTCCGTCGAAACTTCCCGCATATTTCTCCCGAAGAAATCATTGATATGAGCACACGGCGACCGGCGCGAGCTATCGGCATGTCGGGCGAACTCGGCGAGATCGCTCCAGGTGCTCACGCCGATTTAATCGCTCTTCCTTACGCGGGGAAGATTGCCAATGCCTTTGATGCCTTGATCGAGTATTCGGCCCCGGTCAGCTGGGTGATGGTTGGGGGTCGACTTCAGAGAATATAGTCGCCTAAATACTGGCGCAGCCGCAAAGCCGCGGCCTGATGCGAAGCAGCCAGGAGCTCCTTGCCGGCCATTTCGAAGCGGTCCGCAAGTCCAAGAAGGCGGACGGACTCCTCCACTGGAACATTCGTGGCGAGAATCCACAGTCGCAAGCGGCCAATCCACTCATGCAGCTCGTCCAGAGCTGCCTCGAGTCGCGCCCGCGTTGGAGTTGAAGTTTCACGCAGGCGGAACATGTCAGCTTGAGATGACAATTCCGCACTCATTACTTCTCGCAGCGAAAGCAAGGCCTTGTGGCCATCTTCTGCCTGCGCCGCGGGCAGCAGAGGGAGCAATTGCCCCGCGGATGTCAGGAGATGACCCGCTGCGCGCCGAAGCGTTCTCAGATATTCGCGGAGACGCGAAGGTTCGTCTTCGGGGCAATCCGGTTTGTTCATCACGACGATCCATGTCATCGCTTCGCCGGGGATGAGCGCGAGTCGTTGATGGAGCCAGAGCGGCCGCTGATCCGGCGGAAATTCCAAAAGCAAGCGGCAGAGACGAAGCAATTCCAAGATGCGATCACGCATCTGCCACTGGGGAGCACTGGCCAGAGAAGCCGCTGAACCAACGACGACACGAGCATACCGGAAAGAATTCCGATATAGATTCCGATGATAGATTGGAACGTTACCGGCCTCTGAGCGTTCAGCCCGATTGCGCCTACGATCGCAAGGAGGGGCAACTTGCATGCTAAAATTAACGCCAGGTATGGCTTGGCTGAGATACCCGAATAGGAACATGGCGACAAAGAGCAGGAGGTTGAAAACCAGGTAGTCCGAAAGCGCTGGGGAAGGGATCAAGAGAGCAATGACGTAAAGAATGCCACCGGCTGCTCTGTAGACCAGGCAATGAAACGCGCGACGATCACCTTGACCCCCGACATACAGACGAGAGAGCACGGTGAAAACCCAGGTCGCGAGCACAAGCATCGTTGCTCCCGGCGGATGAAGCCAGTTTTGCATGATCAATCCGGCAATGACGGCGATGCAAGCCTTTATGCCGTTGCGGATCCAGAATGGGTCAAGTG
>DATLIT010000365.1:0-3266 GCA_035539295.1 Terrimicrobiaceae bacterium
GGGGCCAATACCAGGACGGCCACCAGCTTAGTCCGCAAGCTAAGTTTCATGGAGGAGAATTCGGCCGGAACGATTGCGAAGTTCGAACACGACACTCTGGAAATCAATCACATAATCGGGCCAGGAACTGAGCGGGCCGGCGATCGCCCCCAAAACCGCGCGCGGGTATCGGAGCAACAAATGCAGCAACGTGCGCAGTATCGATGGGTCAAAAAAGGGGGCTTGCCAGAGAAGAAGAGTTGCGCAAGGCTGGCGAGTTCCACATTCGCTACGGCTATGAGCATCATCGGAAAAATTGAGAGCGAACAGCTCAAAAAAGATGTCCCGCAATTTCAGGTGGGAGACACCGTCCGGGTACACACGCGGGTCATCGAGGGGGACAAAGAGCGTATCCAAGTTTACAGTGGGATTGTGATTGGCCGCAAAGGCACTGGGCTAAACGCAAACTTCACCGTTCGGAGGGTAAGCTACGGGGAAGGCGTCGAGCGCGTCTTCCCAGTTAACTCGCCGCGAATCGCCAAAATTGAGATTGAGCGAAAAGGTGAAGTCCGTCGCGCCAAGTTGAATTATCTTCGCAAGCGAAAGGGGAAGTCGGCCACTGCTGTCAAAGAAAAGTCGCAAGAGAAGCCAGCCTAATCCCTTCGACCAATGCCCTGCTCATTTGGGCACGAGCGCGCTCTTAAGAAGCGGGGCATTCTCCTTATTGCCGGAATGGATGAAGCCGGCCGCGGGCCGCTCGCCGGTCCGGTTGTCGCTGCGGCGGTCATTTTCCTTGAGCATCGCCACTTCGGCGGCCTGAATGATTCCAAGAAGTTAACGCCCGAATTTCGGGCGGAGTTGTTCATGCAAATCGCCAATGCTACGCATGTGCATTGGGCAGTTTCGGTCCAGGATGTTGTCACTATCGACACGATCAACATCCTCCGGGCGACACACCGAGCGATGAGCCAGGCGATCAGCGCCTTGCCCTCGTCGCCGGAACATGTCTTGATCGACGGTCTCCCGGTGCCCAACTTCCCCTCCCCCCACACGGCGATCGTTGGGGGCGACGAACTCAGCCTTTCGATTGCAGCCGCGAGCGTCATCGCCAAGGTCACGCGCGACAGGATCATGGAAAAGGTTGATACGCTTTACCCGCGGTACGGATTTCGACGCCACAAGGGTTACGCCACGCCAGAGCATCTCCTCGCCTTGCGCAAATATGGACCGTGCCCATTCCATCGCTTCAGCTTCTCACCCGTCGCACAGCCGGAGCTCTTCTAAACGAAAATTGCTTTCAAACGAGTGCGACCAGCTAAAATCATTTCATGAGCGTTGAACTCTATTCCAACGGGCGCGGCCAATATTCACTCGAGCAGCTTCCAGATTTTTACCCATTCGACACGGATGAAATCGAGTCGAACGTTCAAATCCATACCCTTTTCCTCCCGAAGGGATGCAGACTTCTTTTTCGAGGGAGTCGTAGCGTCCGGCCGGTTGGAATTGGACCTGACAGCAACACAGCCCGTTCTTCTTCCCGACGGCAGGTTCGGGATTATCCTCAGCTGGCGCGATGGCCAAAGCGGCTTCAGCCAATTCAATCACTAAATGTTCCGCTGCGCCACCCGGCGCGGGTCCAATCATGAAAATACTACCATTAAAACGTGTCCGGACACGGCAACCCCTGGACGATAAGGCAAGCAAGAACCGGACTTCTCGGTCCGGACTGTCCGCAGATTTGCTCGCGAGAATCGACGCGTATTGGCGCGCGGCGAATTACCTCTCGGTCGGCCAGATTTACCTCCTGGCCAACCCGCTGTTGAAAAAACCGCTCAAGCGTGAACATATCAAGCCGCGGTTGCTAGGCCACTGGGGGACCACGCCCGGGCTGAATTTTGTCTACGCTCACCTAAACCGCGCCATCAAGGAGAAGGACCTGAACGTGATTTACATCACCGGTCCGGGGCATGGCGGACCTGGCATCGTTGCCAACACCTGGTTGGAAGGAACCTATAGCGAAGTATACCCAAGCATCTCTCAGGATGAGGAGGGAATGCAGAATCTGTTTAAGCAATTTTCCTTTCCTGGTGGAATCCCAAGCCATGTGCGCCCGAAGCACCCGGCTCGATCCACGAAGGCGGCGAACTCGGTTATGCCTTGTCACACGCCTTCGGCGCCGCCTTTGACAATCCTGACTTGATCGTCGCCACGGTCGTCGGCGACGGCGAAGCGGAGACCGGACCGCTCGCAACGGCGTGGCATTCGAACAAGTTCATCAACCCGATACGTGACGGCGTCGTGCTGCCGATTCTCAATCTGAACGGCTACAAGATCGCCAATCCGACGATTCTCGCCCGCATCGGTCACGACGAACTGCAGGCATTGTTCGTCGGGTACGGCTATACGCCGTATTTTGTCGAGGGAGATGACCCCGAAGCCATGCACCAGCAGATGGCAGCGACGCTTGACCAGGCAATCGGCAGCATCCGCCATGTCCAGCGCGAGGCGCGCAGGAGCAATACGGCGGAACGCCCACGCTGGCCGATGATCGTGCTGCGCTCACCCAAAGGCTGGACCGGTCCGAAGGAAATCAAAGGTCACAAGGCCGAAGGCTCCTGGCGGTCGCACCAGGTGCCGTTTTCCGATGTGCGCGAGAACCCCGCGAGCCTTGAGCTGCTCGAGACCTGGCTGAAGAGCTACAAGCCGGAAGACCTGTTCGACGGGAAGGGCAGGCTGGTTCCGGAACTGCGTGAACTGGCCCCCACCGGTGCGCGCCGCATGAGCGCAAGCCCGCACGCCAACGGGGGGGTGCTCCGCAGGGACCTGAAGCTTCCCGATTTTCGTGACTACGCTGTGCAAGTCCAGAAAGGTGGCACCGACCGGCACGAGAACACCAGGCCGCTCGGCGCATTCCTGCGAGACGTCATGCGCAACAACATGACCAACTTTCGCGTGTTCGGTCCGGACGAGACTGCATCCAACCGCCTCCAGGCGCTGTACGAGGTCACGAAGAAGACCTGGATGGCGGAAATGCTGCCTGAAGACGCCGATGGCGGCGAACTCGCGCGCGACGGCCGTGTCATGGAGATGCTCTCCGAGCATACGCTTCTCGGCTGGCTCGAGGGATACCTGCTTTCCGGCCGGCACGGCCTCTTCCATACCTACGAAGCCTTCGCGCATGTCATCGACTCGATGTTCAACCAGCATGCCAAGTGGCTCGACATCTCGAAGAACCACGTCCCGTGGCGCGCGCCGGTCGCCTCGCAGAACATCCTGCTGTCGTCGAC
>DATLIT010000366.1:0-2797 GCA_035539295.1 Terrimicrobiaceae bacterium
CCGAGTTGGCCGCGAAATCCGGCGCTGGAGTCGTTCTCATGCATATGCAAGGAAATCCCCGAACGATGCAGGAAAAGCCCGACTACAAGGATGTCGCCCGCGAGGTGGCTGAATTCCTTAGACAGCGCGTTTCGGTCGCGATAGGCTACGGAATGACGGCGGAAAGGATGGCGCTCGATCCGGGGATTGGTTTTGGAAAAACGGCAGAACACAACGCGGCTTTGCTCCGATCGCTGAATCGGCTTGTCCAGATAGGTCCGCCGGTGCTGGTAGGCGTCTCGCGAAAATCTTTTCTTCGCTGGCTTGCCCAGGCGCCCTCTACTGCTGAGAGGTTTTGGCCCGGAATTGCCCTCACCAGCTTTTGCCGAGAAAAAGGCGCGCGCATCTTCCGGGTGCATGATCCGAAGCCACACCGAGAGGCGCTGCGAATGACCGAAGCAATTTGTCAGGGCTGAGATGCAATTGCTTGTATTTTGCGCTAAATTCCAGCTGACGACGCCTCAATTCTCCACATTGCCGCTTGCTGCTCGCGGAGGTAACCGCAACGGAGAGGGTGAGGACTTCGTTGGCGGGCGGAGAGCTTCGGCTCTCAACATCGGAACAACTGTGAATGCTTGAAGCTATCGGACAATTTGTCGCGCAATACTGGCGCATCCCAGTCGAGATCGGCATTCTCGCAGCCGTCCTCTACTACATCTATATCTATCTCCGCGGCACGCATGGCGCCCGCATCCTCATTGGGCTCGCGCTCCTCTTTCTGACCCTGACTTTTCTTTCTCAGCTCTTCAACCTGGCGGTGATAGGCTGGATTCTGCGCAGCCTCTCGGTCTTTCTTGCGATCGCGTTGGTGGTGATTTTTCAGCCGGAGCTTCGCCGGGCGCTGACTGATCTTGGCAGTCATCCGTTCTTCACGTCCGCCTTCGAAAAGCGAGAAACCATCGAAGAACTTACGGACACCGCCTTTGAAATTTCCAGCAAGGGTTTTGGCGCGCTCATCGCCGTGGAGCGAGAAATCGCCTTGAAGCCTTTTATCGAGACCGGCGTGATGCTCGAGGCCGTCTACTCGAAAGAACTCGCCTTAACCATCTTTCATCCTAAAACCGTTCTGCACGATGGCGGACTGATCGTTCATAATGATCGTATGGTCGCCGCTGCCTGTATTTTCCCCCTCACCCAACGTGAAGACCTCGATCGCAATCTCGGTTTGCGTCACAGGGCTGCCCTTGGACTGTCGGAGGAATCGGATGCAGTCGCCATCGTCGTTTCTGAGGAGACAGGTCAAGTTTCGATTTGCCACAATGGCATTCTTGAACGCAATCTCAGCGTCGACAAATTCCGACGGCGCCTGAGCCAGCTACTGCTTCACTATGAGCCTCATCAAAGAGATACTGACGAACGACTGGAGACCGAAGGCCACCTGCCTGATTCTCGCCTGCGCCCTGTGGTATCTCATCAGCAAGAACGTGGACAAAAATCCGCCGCAGTTTGAACAAGGAGCGCCTCCTTCGAGACTTTCAAAACCAAAAGCATGAGTTCCGAGCGAAGGCTCTTCGGCACAGATGGTGTTCGGGGTATCGCCAATATCGAACCAGTCACCTCCGAAACCGCCTTGAAATTGGGGCGCGCCGCTGCGCACGTCTTTGGAGCTGCCGGCGGCAACTCGCACCATTCGGGAGACCGGCGTAAGATCGTCATCGGAAAGGACACCCGGCTCTCTGGCTATATGCTTGAGAACGCCATGGTCGCCGGGATCACTTCCCTCGGAGTGGACGTCCTCATCATCGGTCCTTTGCCGACGCCAGGAATTGCCTACATCACACGCTCGCTCCGCGCCGATGCGGGCATCGTCCTGTCCGCATCGCACAACCCTTACGAGGATAATGGCATCAAGTTTTTCCGCCATGATGGCTACAAGCTCGATGATGATGTGGAGAAGCGCATCGAAGACATCGTCTTCAGCGGGGAGATCGAGAACATTCGTCCAACCGCAACGAGGATCGGCAAGGCCTTTCGCATCGACGATGCCCTCGGCCGTTACGTCGAGTTTGCCAAGCAAAGCTTTCCGCGTGGCTACACGCTCGATGCCTTACGCATCGCTGTGGATTGCGCAAATGGCGCCGCCTACAAATCTACGCCCTGCATCTTGCGCGAGCTCGGCGCGGACCTTCAGGTCGTCCACAACGCTCCAAACGGCACCAACATCAATGCGAGCTGTGGGAGCACTTATCCCGCGGAGATTCAACGGGCCGTCAAGGAGACCCAGGCCGACATCGGAATTACCCATGACGGGGATGCCGACCGCGTGCTGCTTTGCGATGAGCAGGGCGAAGTGGTCGATGGCGACGAAATCATGGCGATCGCTGCTTTGGATCTGCTCAAAAAGGGTCGCCTGGCCGCGAATACGCTCGTGGCCACCGTCATGAGCAATTTTGGTCTCGATGAGACCCTGGCGGCGTCGTCGGGAAAGGTCCTTCGCACCAAGGTCGGCGATCGTTATGTCATCGAGACGATGATGCGGGAAAGGTTGAATGTGGGTGGTGAACAAAGCGGGCATATGATCTTCCGCGACTATGCCACCACGGGTGACGGAATCGTCAGTGCCTTGCAGATCTTGCGCATCATGATCGAAACAGGCCGACCGTTGAGCGAACTCAAGAAGGTCCTCCGAAAGTATCCCCAAGCGCAACGAAACCTGAAGGTCCGCGAAAAACCTGCTCTCGAGACTCTCGGACAGGTGCAGCGGCTCCTCCGGGAAACTGAGCAAACTCTCGACGGCAAAGGACGCGTCCTCTTGCGC
>DATLIT010000367.1:0-6165 GCA_035539295.1 Terrimicrobiaceae bacterium
ACCCGCAACGTTACCCGACATCAGATGGCCAACCTGATGGTGGGCCGTGAGCTCTCGGATTTGTTTCCGCCCAAGACACCAGCATCTGGAGAGGCGGCGCCGCTGTTGCGCGTGCAAAACCTCACAGTCCCGGGCTGGGCCGAGAATGTCAGCTTCGAAGTGCGGCCCGGCGAGATCCTCGGTTTCGCCGGGCTGGTTGGTGCCGGGCGCACCGAGTTATTCGAGGGGCTGCTGGGGTTGCGTGAGCACCATGCCGAACGCATCGAGTTGGGTGGCCGCGCTGTGCGATTTCGCAGTCCGCGCGATGCGGCCGACCAGGGCCTCACCTACCTTAGCGAGGATCGCAAGGGGAAGGGATTGCACGTAGCCTTCGGCCTTCGCGAGAATCTGACACTGATGGCGCTGAAGAAGTATGCCGACCCCTGGCTGAATCCCAAGGCGGAACAACAGGCATTGCGAACAGCGGTGGAGACGTTTGGCATCCGCACCGGTTCGCTGGAGATTCGCGCCTCCTCGTTGTCTGGCGGCAATCAGCAGAAGCTGGCCTTGGCCAAGGTGCTGCATCCCGATCCGCGCGTGGTGGTGCTGGACGAGCCGACTCGTGGGGTGGATGTCGGCGCGAAGCGTGATATCTATTTCCTGATCCATAAGCTCGCCAAAGAGGGGCGTGGTGTGATTGTGATCTCGTCCGAGCTGATCGAACTGATCGGCTTGTGCAACCGGGTTGTCGTGATGCGAACGGGACATCTGCAAGCCACGCTCGACGCCGAACACCTGAGCGAAGAGGCGCTGATCAGACACGCAACAGGAACACACTATGCAACCGGAACCCCCTGAAACTCCTAGCCGGCAGCAAGAACCCGCCGAGACTTCCACCCGGGGCACGGCCGGAGCGACGGCAGGTCGATCGTGGTTGGCGCGCCTCCACGGGATCGGGCCGATCGCGGGCCTCGCGCTCCTTTGTGTGGCGGGCACGCTGCTCAATCCCGACTTTGCCACGTTCGACAACGCCATGAACGTGCTCACCCGGACTGCCTTTATCGGCATCATCGCGGTGGGCATGTGCTTCGTCATCATCTCGGGCGGCATAGACCTTTCGGTCGGCTCAATGGCGGCGCTGATTGCCGGATGCGTCATTCTTTTGATGAATAGCCTCGGAACGTCCGGGCTTTCGACGATGGTCGCGGTCATCCTCGGCATGGGATTCGCGCTGCTGCTCGGCGCTGTTTTCGGTCTGGCGCACGGCCTACTCATCACCCGCGGACGCATCGAGCCATTTATCGTCACCCTGGGAACGCTGGGCATATACCGCGCCTACCTCACCTACTTTGCCGGTGGGGGCGCCATTACGCTCGACAATACGCTCTCCGATGCCTACAGCCCGGTGTATTACGGAAGCCTGCTCGGCGTCCAAATCCCAGTCTGGGTCTTCGCTGTGGTAGCTGTGATCGGCGCCCTGATCCTCAATCGGACCGCGTATGGTCGTTATGTCCAAGCCATCGGCTCCAACGAGCAAGTGGCTCGCTATGCCGCGGTCGATGTCGACCGCATTAAGGTGATTACCTACATGCTGTTGGGGGTGTGTGTAGGCGTCGCCACGCTGCTGTATGTGCCGCGGCTAGGTTCGGCTTCGCCCAGCACCGGTTTGCTGTGGGAATTGGAAGCGATCGCGGCGGTCATCGTCGGCGGAACCGCGCTGAAAGGCGGCGCGGGCAGCATTACCGGCACAGTTATTGGAGCGATTCTCCTGTCGGTCATCAGCAATATCCTCAACCTCACCAATATCATCAGCGTCTACCTCAACGCGGCAGTGCAAGGTTTCGTGATCATCGTGGTCGCCTTTACGCAACGCAGACGCAAATAGCGTGAAAATCTGCACTTTATTTCGCCTCAGAGTTGGAAAATGATAAGTGAAACCCTAGACTAGTTCTATGATTGCCCCCACATCCATTCCGCAGGAAAACGGAACGCCAAAGTTCGAAGCTTTTGTCCACCGCGCGTTCAAGGCCGTTCGATCAATCACCATGAAATTTGCCATTTGGAAATCGGCTCTCGTTGCCACGGCACTGGGATTGCTCTGCGCGACCTCCGCTGGGGTAGCAGATGAAAAGGTCAACCTCGGCGTCTCAATTCCTGCCGCCACCCACAGCTTCACCGCAGGGATTGTTTTCTGGGCCAATGAGGCCAAAAAAGAGCTCGAAAAGGAACACCCCGGGCTGAAGGTCACCGTCAAGACCGCAGGAAGCGCTCCCGAGCAGGCGAACCAGCTGCAAGACCTGCTGACCGTGACGAAGATCAATAACCTGGTCATCTTCCCATTCGAGTCGGCGTCACTGACTAAGCCGGTCGCCCAGCTCAAGAACAAAGGCGTATACGTGGTTGTGGTGGACCGCGGCCTCACCGATACCAGCGCACAGGACGCCTACGTCTCCGGTGACAACACGGCCTTTGGTAAGATAGCCGCCGAGTACCTGGCGAAGGCCCTGAACGGCAAGGGCAACATCGTTGTCCTTCGCGGCATCCCCACCACGCTCGACAACGAGCGTATGGATGCTTTCAACTCCGTCATGAAAAACTACCCCGACATCAAGATCCTTGATGCCAAGCACGGCAATTGGAATCGCGACGATGCCTTCAAGGTGATGCAGGACTACCTCACGCGTTTCAAACAAATCGACGGCGTGTGGGCAGCTGATGACGATATGGCCGTGGGTGTGCTCAAGGCCATCGAGCAGGCCAAACGCAACGATATCAAGATCGTTTTCGGGGGTGCTGGCGCCAAGGGAGCCATCAAGACTCTCATCGACGGCACCAATCCCCTGATTCAGGCAAACGTGTCCTATTCGCCGAAGTTCATGTACGACGCAATTAAGTTGACCGCGGAGGCGCGACTCAAAGGCGAGAAACTACCGGAAAAAATCATCATTCCTTCCGTTCTGATCACCAAGGAGAACGCCAAGGAGTTTTATTTCCCCGACTCGCCGTTCTGATCCGCGGTTCCGAAGGCAAGGCGAGCGGCATATTCGTCCTGTTGTTGGCAGACGTTCGATGGACCTGATGGGAATCGCTTGGCCCATTCGTTCCCTGCTAAGCCGCAGGCGCACATCACCACTCCGAAATTTGTGGCGTCTGCGACCGAAGAATAGATATTGAATACCGAACTATGAATAACCCCCCATATCTACTGCAAAAAACTAAAGCAATGTCCGCGACCCTTGTTCCCAACGCATCGCGGGCCGCCCGACGAAGCACCATGAAGCTCGCCCTCCACAAATCGGCTGTCGTTGCCGGTTTTCTGGGGCTGCTCTACGCTACATCGGCCGCGCCCGCGGAGGAAAAAGTCAACCTGGGCGTTTCAATCCCTGCCGCCACACACGGCTGGACCGGAGGCGTCGTATACTGGGCGAATCGAGCGAAGAAGGAGCTTGAGAAAGAGCATCCTGAGCTGAAAATCACCATCAAGACTGCAGGGAGCCCGCCCGAGCAGGCGAACCAGCTGCAAGACCTTCTTACGGCGACCAAGATCAATACGTTGGTGGTCCTCCCCTTCGAATCTGCCTCACTCACTAAGCCGGTGGCGCAGCTCAAAAGTAAGGGAGTCTACGTGACGGTAGTTGATCGCGGCCTCACGGACACCAGTGCTCAGGACGCTTACGTTGCAGGTGACAACAAGGCGTTCGGAACGGTGTCTGGCGAGTATCTGGCCAAGGCACTCAATGGCAGGGGCGACGTCGTGGTCCTCCGGGGGATTCCCACCGAGATCGACAACGAGCGGCTCGAAGGCTTCAACTCGGTCATGAAGAATTATCCGGACATTAAGATTCTGGATGCCAAACACGGAAACTGGAATCGAGATGATGCCTTTAAGGTCATGCAGGACTTCCTGACCCGTTTTAAACACATCGATGCGGTCTGGGCATCGGACGACGATATGGCCGTGGGTGTTCTCAAGGCGATCGACGAGGCAAAACGTAATGATATCAAGGTCGTCTTGGGCGGTGCCGGGGCGAAGGGCATGATCAAAAATGTGATGGACGGAAGCAATCCGCTGATTCAGGCCGATGTGACCTACTCACCGAAGATGATTTATGATGCGATCAAGCTCACGGCAGAGGCCCGGCTGAAGGGCGAAAAATTGCCGCCAACGACCATCATTCCTTCCGTCCTGATCACCAAAGAAAACGCGAAAGACTTCTACTTCGCGGATTCGCCGTTCTGATTCTGTTTGTGGCAGCGGTCGGACGCGCGGTTTCTGGTCTAGAGTCATAGACGGCTTAAGCCAATCGCTGCTCGGGTTGTCACTGAATCCGGGTTGCTCTACGCCGTATCACTTATCGCATAGTCGGGATGTTGGAGGGGCGCTTGCGTCAAGCGGCCAGCGAGTGTCGACAGACGGTTGCATAACCGCCTCTGCAAACTTTACGGATTCATCGGATCGGCCACGTGATTTCTCAATATAAAGGCTGGCTTTGCGGTGTTCGCAGTTGCGGTATTCCTTGCGGCGTCTTCGTGAATTCCATCTTCGCCCCGGCATGAAGCGGTGCGCTTGATTGTCGCCGTGGCTCTGTCGCTATTCTCCCTTTCGCCATCTTCTCAGAAAGAATGGCTCCGCCAGCGTCTCGCGCGCCCTCTGTCACCGCGCGCGACCGGTCTGAGCGACGGGTTTCGATTTCCGGGACGCGAACGGAGAGCGACGCCTGCGGCCGTTCTCGTGCCTATCGTCAATCGCCCCGATGGTCTCATGGTGCTGCTGACACTTCGCAGCGCCGGTTTACCAGAGCATGCAGGTCAGATCAGTTTCCCGGGCGGCCGGGTGGAGGCAGACGATGCTTCCGTGGCGCAGGCGGCTCTGCGTGAGGCGAAGGAGGAGGTGGGACTCCTCGCCGAGCGCGTGACAATTCTCGGTGAGTTGACCGCCTACGAAACGGTGACCGGCTACCGCGTCACGCCGGTGGTCGGCTGGGTTGAACCGCCCGTTCAATTGAGACTGGATCCGATCGAGGTGGCCGATGTCTTCGAAGTTCCTCTTGCATTCTTGATTGATGAACAGAACCGTCGACGGCAGTTCCGCATGTTTGGGGAGATACGCGTCGAGTTCTGGGAAATTCCCTATGGCGAACGGTACATCTGGGGAGCGACCGCCGCTATGATCTTGATCCTCGAGCGCACGCTTCGCGGCCCCGAGAAATAGACGCACTCCGCTCGAAAAAACCTGCCAAGCTCGAGCTCACTCGCGGTATCAGCGACGTCTCCCCGCACAGGACGCCTAGATGTCCAACCGCCGGGAGTCCTCGAACGTCGAGATAGGGTCGTTACAGATGCGCCGCAAAGTTTTCACGCACGGGCTCCCGTTGGGAACACCTGTACCTGTTTTCCCTTGCTCAGCATCGTCAAAGGCAGACTTTTCAGAAAAGAGGACCAGCGAGCCTTCAGTCAATGATCCGTCCTTTTGAAAACACACGATGTTACGTCCCACCGCATCTCTCCATGCTTTCGACTGCTCAGGCGCTGCGATTGAGTGCGACTTAAACGCCGTGCCGGAGTTATCAAAAGTGAGAACACTCCGGCTTGCCGATCATCTGCTCTTTGACGAGCGTGGGCACCATCTGAGCCACGCGGGCTATATCGCCGACGCTGCCAAGAGGGCAGGCATGGGAGTGCGTATCTTATGCGCCCGCAAATGTCGCGTCAAAGTAGCGGGTGGTTTCCGCATGGACGGGTATTTTCAGGCAAGATCTGCGCAACAGTTCCTCACGACTGATTTCGAAAATCGCGAATCGCTCTTGATCTCTTGGAATTTGTCGCGTGCCGAAGGTTCCAAGCGGATCTAGCGTCGGGACTGCGTCAGGCGGAGGTGGGAAGAGATGACATCATCTTCGCGCAGATGCTGGCGCCTCGAAATTTGACGAGTTGGCTCCAATGGCTGCACTCGCTTCCCAGAGGACATGAACCGACAGTCATCCTCCATCTTGGCTATGCTTCCGGAACGCTTCGCAGCAGATCGCCGCCTATCACGTCTGCTGACTGCATTGCAGCTGGAAGGCAAACAAGAGCGAGCGCCTTTCGTAACCGATAGCCCGATCCTGCAAAGCAGATATGAAGCGATTCTGCAGCAGTCGGTCACGCTCCTGCCCGTAGTGGTCTCTCGGCACGCAATGGATTCTT
>DATLIT010000368.1:0-2619 GCA_035539295.1 Terrimicrobiaceae bacterium
GACTCCCGGCTCGCAACCTAATACGTAAAGGTGTCCAAGCTGACCGCCGAGCGACGAGGCGATTTGCAGTGCACGCTGCGGGTTGGTGCTGTGGGCGTCGAACGGTTGTCCTACGTCGCCGAAGCCTTCGACTTCGGCTTCAATGAGGGAAACTGTCCCCGGGGAATCCCCGTGAGAAATCGCATCCAAGAGAATGATCACGTCGTAGCCATCAGCCATTGCGTAAGCCAGGTCGAAACTACGGATCCCGAAATCGGCCAAGGTTACTTCGGGCGGCAGAGCTACTGCCCGCAGCCGTTGAACCATTTCGACACCGAAGGCATCGTCGCCAAGGAAGATATTGCCGACACCAGCAACCAGGATTTTCATCGATCGGTTCCCTCGGGCAATGGTTCGACTTCATCAGCGCCATAGAAAAATCTGTGACCGGCTTGACGCATCAGACCGAGATCTTTGCCGGGGTCTTCCTCGAGGACCACTGCGAGATGAACGCGCGCCTCAGCGTCCTGCTCGATCGTCTCAACGAAAGCGGCTTTCCCAGCGAGCGCAATATCCATGATGTCGGCGCGACTTTTCGGATGGATGCGCACACGGTCACCAGCCTTTATCCTGAATCCCCCGATGGAAACACTCTCGAGCCGCGTAGAGGCGCCAAAATCTTCTTCGCACGGACGCAGGTCACGCATGCTCCCATGCATTTTCATGAAGTGCTCGGGGCCGAGCGACTCGGTCCGCTCGAGAATGCGCCGGGCGAAGTCATCGACCTGCCGCATCTCGGACTTCTCCACGTCGGTCATCGCCATGACCCGCAACGTAAGAATCTCATCGATCTCCGTGCTATCACAGAGGTCGCCAGGGCTTTCCGGCGCAATCCGCGGGTAATCATAAAGAATGATCGGCGAGGCAAGCATCGTGTCGCGCTCGCCGCGCTTCTCCTCTCCCACCAGCACCGGGTAAGCTCCCACCTGCTGGCAACTGCCGGCCGTTTCGATATATTCCGCCGGAGGATCGAGCAGCGAAAGGAACTCGCCGTTGTGCGCAGATAGGACCACATGTGTCGAAGCGAACGTGCGCATGATGATGGCATCCGGGCTGCTCAGCGCGCGCTCAGAGACTGGTGTTTGGTTCACGATGCGCACGTTGATTTTGAAGAGCTTCCGATCGATAGCGGCGGCAGCGATTTCGACGCGCCCTCGCAGCTCCTCTTGGCGCCTTGTCACCACCCCGACGATGTCGCCCGCATCATTGCAGATCGATTCGCTTGTGCACGAAGACGGAAACGTAAACGGCAGCTCCAACGAACGGTCAGCCAATGATCTGATCGGCTGCGGAGCGATGATGATGGTTCGCTCCACCGCTTCCTGCCAGGACTGATAAATGCGGCCATCAACGCGAAGCTCTGGAACAGGCTTCGGCTCCGCATCGCCGGAATGCTCCACTGCCTTGGACTCGAGCACCCCGATTTCTCGCGCGAGCGGGTGCAGGAAACGAACCATGACTTCAAGGGCGGGCACGGCGCTTGATTGCACCAGACATTCGGTTTGCATGATGAACGGCTCCGCACCGTTCTGGCTGATGCTGAAAGCTTCGGGGTAGACGCGCCCAAACGTAAACCGAGTGCGATTCTTGATCGACGGACGGTAGGGATAGAGAATGTAACCTTCGTAGAGGACGGAATTGACTATCTGATCGACAAGCGAAGCATTCATGATCGGGGAGCCTCGCTTGATTGCAATTCCGGCAGCAGCCGCTCGAGGGTTGCCTCCCACGTGGGCAGTCCCTCCTCACGTTTGTACTCGAGGAGCCGCTGGAAAACGTCGCGATGAAGGTAAATCCATGCGCTGTTGGGATAATGTTGGTCCATCATCTCCTGCCACACCGAAACCGGCATCTGAAAGACGCACTCTTTGTTCCAGGAGATGCGCTCGACTTGGAGATGACGATCGGCCGCCGCATAAAAAACCGTGCCGCTAAATAAGAAGAGCAAGGGAATATTTCCCCCGTCCAACGCGTTGAAGTACTTCGTCGCGGCGACATTCAAATCATAGGTACACGGCACCGGCAAAATCGTCTCGGTGCTCCCCGCGAACTCGCTTACCGAAACAGGCGAATGGGCCCAAAGCTTGTTGCGCAGCGTCTGTCCCCATCGATCGGGTGGACCGAAAAGCTCTGCCAGCTTTCGCTTTTCTTGTGGGGAGTAAGAACGTTGTGAGGACTTGATCTGTATTTGCGCCTGCAGGATCACAGCATGTATCGTTTCATCCGCAGGGTCATTCGTGATCGCGAGCCGAAAATGCAGCAGCGGCGTCAACCCGCGGGCCGCGGCGCTCACGGCAACAACGCGATAACTCAGGTCAGGCATCCTCTACCTCCGTCGTGCTCGCATTTTGCCGAAGCCGGGTGAAGAAGCGCGCGATCTCCCGCCATACCGCATCTCCGCCAGAAAGCCCGCGCCAATGTACGCGAATAATTCCGACCAGTTCATAGCACGCATCTATCGGCGCGATGAAATACTCACGACTCTCGCCAACTCGATTGACCAGGAGCGCCTCGACGTCTGGCTCGAGCCGCCCGAGTCCGGGATTGTCGGCAACCAAGGTCGTCCACGCGGTCAGTGGG
>DATLIT010000369.1:0-3594 GCA_035539295.1 Terrimicrobiaceae bacterium
CGTTTATACGAGATCCACAGATCCTGATTTTGGATGAGGCAACAAACTCGCTGGATCTCATCTCGGAAGGTGTGGTCCAAGATGCTCTAGCAGAATTTGGACGTAATCGGACCGTATTGATCGTCGCCCACAGAATCAGCACCATTGAACATGCCGACAAAATTGTTGTTCTCGATTCGGGTAGGGTAATCGAGAGCGGGACAGTTCCGCAGCTTTTAGCGGCGGGTGGCCTTTTCTCACGCTTCTATGCTCTTCAACTTCGGAATAAGCATTCAGCGGTTCCCAGAGTATGAAGAGCTAAGCGACGGCACATTGTCGCGCATCGAGGGCAGCAAGGAATTCCAGGTGTACCCCGACGATATCAAGCGATGCCCGTTCCATGAGGTCACGCAAGAATTACTCGCTGAACATCGAGGCAGCCCATGCCGGAAAGCGAGCTGAACTTTCGCACTTTGGCGCAGTCTTTGTTCTTTACTTGAGGTGTTCTACCAAGGGCGAGGTGTGCTCGAGATGGGAGTCGAAGCTGGGCTAGCCATCCTCACGTCGGGATCGATAGAGATGTGAAGCAAACGTGTCGCGTCCCACCGGTATCGACCGAAGCAGTGTCACTAGCTCTTCTAAGACGACTTTTGCCTCCTGAATTTGGCGAATCAAGGTCAAAATCAGCAGTTCCGGTCCCGTGCGAGCGAAGTTGATCAAAAAAGGCATGATTTACAGCCCGGCCCACGGCGAGATCGACTTCACGGTGCCCTTGTTTGATGAGTTTATGATTCGGGCCATTCCAAACTTCAGGCTGTAAGCAGCCGCCCCAGCTCCCCGCGAGTAGATTCACTGAATCTTTTGCATCCCACACGGGCAAGCCAGGAGTCCGGTTTTGAGTGACTGACTAACTGCTAACCCATGCGGAAGCAGGTATTGTCCTGGCGGCTATTGTCGAACTGAACCTTGACCGGCAACAGGTCGCTGGGGACTAATCGGTCTTGCTCTTCTACCGAACCATACTCCAAGCCCTTCACCGGGTGCTCAGCGATGCGAAAGCTGCCGTGCACCATGCCCGCCAGAGCGATTCGGGGTCTGAGCAAAAGCCTCTTGTGTCCTCAGAGCTTGCCGCCCTCATCGAAAAACCCTCTTGGCCCCACACAAACTTGGACCTATTACCGATTGCCAACAACCCGTTTTCGTCGCCTATGGCTCAGCTTGCGCTCCACCACGTTAATGTCATTGTCGGCGATCTCCCGCGATCGCTCGCCTTCTATCAGAAACTGTTGCGCCTCGCGAGCATCGAGCGGCCGCCTTTTAAGAACGCCGGTGCATGGCTCGCTTGCGGCCCCCTGCAGGTGCATCTGTCCCTTCATCCTTCCGGCTCCTTTCGGACGGGCAACGTCGATGGCGCTGATAATCATTTTGCTTTCCGCACGGACGATTTCGAGAGCGCTCTCGCCAGACTGATAGCCAATGGTTTTCGCGAAGACGCAGCGGAGAACGATCCGATGCGAGTCATGGTGCGTCGCGATGGTCCGGCCGGTCTTCCACAGCTGTTTCTGCTTGATCCCGATCGCAACATCATCGAGATCAATGGGGCGCCGTAGCCTATCGCGGACATCGGCGGATATTGCAGGACATGTCATGACTTACCGTTGTGACTCTGGCAGTCTTTCCGGTTTGATCTTACGCAAGTCCTTTATAATTAAGCACTTGAGCGGGTGACGAGACTCGAACTCGCGACATCAACCTTGGCAAGGTTGCACTCTACCAACTGAGTTACACCCGCGCTTGCGAGGCCAGAAAGATAGCCGTGCGACCTGAAAGGTCAATGCGTGAATTTGCTCCGGGAGATGCGCCGCACACCTCCGACACGACGATCGAAACGGCTCAGAATTTTCCTAAATAAATCACCGGCCCTTGAGGAGCGGGCGAGCCCCCTTTGGGTTCGATGGAGATCGCGAGCGCGGCTACTTGGGTGACCGGCCGGGCGGCGGTGAAGATCATGTTATCGGAAACTGCTGGGATGACGCCCGCATCCACGGGCTGCTTGGATTCGGGCGTGATGATCCAAAGCTGATAATCTTTATCCGGGGCGGGCTCGGGTAGCTTGGCGTGGAGGGCACCCTCGCGGCGATAGGGGTCCCAAAGCGCCATTACCTTCTCGGCGACCGGAGCTCCAGGCTGCGCAGCCAGCGTGATCGGTTGAATTTCCCTCAAGGGATTGCGCTCTTCAAGCGAGGCGACACGGATCTGAAGGTCCTGTCTTTCCTTCTCCAATGCGCTGACCCGCGATTCAAGACGGGTGCGTTCAGCATCAAGACTGGCAATCCTGCCCTGCAGGGCTTCGTTCTCCTGTTCTACGTTGGCCACGGCTGCGGTCAGTTGTGATTTATCGTTCCAGAGCAACCCACAACAGACTGCCAAGCCGGCCGCGATCGCCCATGGTATCCAGCCAAAGGAGAATGCAGACCGGCGCGGAGCCTCGATGGCAGGGACCTCTCGCCTGATTTGTTGGAACACGGATTGCCGGATCACTTCCGGCGCCTTGTGTTGCGGGACCGACGTTGCCAAAATCGTGGAGGCGCTCTCTAGCTCCGTCACTAAGGCCGCGAGCTCCGGATGAGCGGTCAACTCGCGCTCAAAGGCGGCCAGTTCATCTCCCTCGAGTGCTCCCAGCACGTAGAGGGAAGCGAGTTCTTCTCGTTCTTCGGGGCTCATTCGTAGTGCCTGAGAGATTGTCTGAGCTGCATCATTGCGCGCCGAATCCGGCTTTTAACGGTCGTCAGTGGCAGGGATAGTCTGGAAGCAATCTGGCTATGGGAGAGCCCACCGAAGAAGGCCAGCTCGATGGATTCGCGGACCTCGGGAGCGAGCCGTCCCAGCGATTCGCGGACTGCTTGAGCGTTCTCAGTAGACTCGGCATTATTTACCGGTTGCGGAAGGGGCACAGAGTTGTTCTTTGCTTCCGCCTCGGCCGCCTCGTAGAGGCGTAATCGTCGGGTAGTAGATCGAATTTTATCGATTGCCTTGTGGCGCGTGATCGTAATCGCCCACGCCAGCGGAACGCCGCGTCGCGGGTCATAAGCCTCAGCATCTCTCCAGATCTTGAGAAAGACTTCTTGGAGGAGCTCCTCGGTGTCCTCCGGTCGTTCAAGCATGCGGAGGGCCAGCGAATAGAGAATACCCGAGAAGGCATCATAAACACGTTCAAAGGCAACAGTATCACCTTCCGCGACGCGTCGGATCACGGCGGGGTCGATCTCATCCTGGCTGGCACCGGGCGGATTCATCTTGAGGCTCCCACGCGGACTTCCATTAGCCTGCTTAGTTTCGGCGGCTTCGATGGCAAGAAAAATCGCAGGAGACACAAAGGCATTAGTCGCAAAACCAGTCACTCCATTACTCCTTGCGCACGCCGGAGCCCCTTGGATCCGGCGAGATGGCACATTCGTCACTCTCGCGAATTCTTAGCGAGCACTGATTGCCAACTCGACATAGTAGATTGACGGGCGCCCTTTTGCGGGTACAACCTTGCCCTGATGAGTGCCTACGCCTGCTCGCTTTTCGAGGGTAGCTATCACATAGGTCTGGGCGGTTTAGTCAACTCGT
>DATLIT010000370.1:0-5952 GCA_035539295.1 Terrimicrobiaceae bacterium
CGTAAAGGTTGGTTCGGGTGTCGGCGGTTCGTGCAAGCGTTCCGAAGCTGTCGCGGTGATGTGAAGTGAAGCGCTCGCAAGCGGGGCCCTTCGAGATTGTTGATCGCTGACAACGCTCAGCAAAGGTTCCGCTCCTCTGCACGGCAATCAGTCCGCCGCGCAGTCGGCTTGCGAAAGCAACAAAATTTGCTGCGAGCTGGCGCGCAGGATCGTTTCAGATGGCGACCGCCGCTAAGGGCCTCCAACTCGCGGGCAAGGCGGCTGTCGCTTCGGCCTAACCGGTCGAGATTGCCAGAGAATCCAGCGGACAGCAAGAAAACACGGTCGCTAAATCCGCCACCGTCGATTTCTTAATATTACCGGATGCGACCCTCTACTTCGCTGCTATACTCATGTTTATCTTTCTTCCTCGAGTGCGCTTTCCGCAGCAGTGGACGGCGGTTCTTTGGCACATCCGATCACTCAGGGAAGCAATAAGGGCAAGGGCGGCCGGAAGACAGCTTCATAGAATGGCGTTTCCCGCATTCAATATGACCTCGGCAAAAAAACAGGGAAAAGATAGCTAATCACGGTTTCGACTCGAAAGTCATCCGATTGGCGGAATATTAGGTTGGTAGCTTCGAACAATCGCAGCGCACCGAGGCGAGCTGATGATTCTAAGACACATCGAAGTAACATCTGGTGTGTCCGGCCAGCTTGCGAGCAGAACTACTTTTGCGACAAGTCGCCTCCACTTAATAGTCTAACTTCCACACGCAACCTCCCCATGAAAATTCTTCCAAAAAGACCTGGTCTGCCCACAACACGAGCCCGCCGCTCTGAAGAGCTTCTTGCCGAAATCGCCAGAATTGAGCCGTCGCGACGCCAAACTATGCGCCTTTTCTGCGCTGGCTTTTTAGCCGCGGTAGTGTTGATGGCTTCTTCATCGGCCCGAGGTGGCGAAAACGGCGAGTGGATCGAGATCCGGTCAGCGAGTCCGCAGCCTGTTTGGACGCCCGATTTCTTTGCACCGCTCAATTTCCCCCGAAATCTTTGGAATCAGACAATTCGGCAAACCGCACGCGTCTCGGTTGGTGGTGACAAGCTGCGCGTCGTTTTATCGAACGAATATGGTTCCCAACCATTGGTGATTGGCGCGGCACATGTCGCGCTTTCCGATCACGGTTCGGCGATAAAGGATGGATCCGATCGGGTCCTTACCTTTAGTCACAAGGAATCGTTTACCATACCACCCGGTGCTCTCGCGATCAGCGACCCCGTGGATCTTACCGTGCCTCCATTAGGCAGCGTGACCGTGAGCTTTTTTCTTCCGAAGGTCACGCCGACGGCGACGATGCACTGGGACGGACGCCAGACGGCTTATATTGTGGCAGGAAACAAAGTCGCCGACCTCGAAATCACTCCGAACTCGAAGACCGAGTCTCGGCTTTTCCTCAGCGGAATTTTGGTGGATGCAACTCCGGATGCACGCGCTGTCGTTACCTTCGGAGATTCGATTACCGACGGGGATGGCTCCACGGTCGATGCAAACAACCGCTGGCCCGACTTGTTGGCCGAGAGACTTCAAGCCAATGGCACCCCTGGCCGTCCTCAATGAAGGCATTTCTGGCGCACGCGCGCTTACCGATCGAATGGGAGTAAACGCCCTGGCTCGCTTTGACGAGGATGTCCTCACACACCCACACGCCGACACGGTTATCTTGATGATGGGAATCAATGATATCGGTTGGCCGGACTCGGTGCTCGACCCAGAAGCTCCGGCGCCCTCCGCAGACGATATCATTGCAGGCTATCAACAACTGATCTCGCGCGCCCATGACCACGGAATGCGCATCATCGGCGCAACCTTGACTCCCTTCGCGGTAGCATTCAAAGGAACGCCGCTCGAAGGCTACTACAATGAAGACAAGGAGGCGACGCGCGTGGCTGTGAACGAATGGATTCGCAATAGTGGCGCCTTCGATGGGGTGATTGATTTTGACGCCGTGGTCCGCGATCCCCCAATCCAAAGCAAATGTTGCCGGTCTACGACAAGGGCGACAATCTGCATCCCAATGACGCCGGCTACAAGGCGATGGCAGAGTCTATCGACCTTAAGCTGCTAACCGCTCAACCGTGATCGCGTCCTCTCGGAAATCATTTCCCAAAAAAGTTTCGATCGTCTGGTGTAGCGGCGGTGTCCTCACCGCCGGGGTGCCCTCGACCCTGGGAACACGCTTGCTACGATTACTCGATCAGTCCGGTTGCCGAAAAATCTATGCCGGCACTGCGGCGAATCATGTCCAGAGTTGCCATCATATTGAGCGACGCATTGAGCGTGCGATAAGGGGTCTCCAACTTACCTGCGCTAATGCATCGGGCCACCTCAGCGGCCTCGTAGTAGAGGCCTTCGAAGTGCCGTCCGGAAGCTTCCTCATAGCGCAAGGTCTGCGATCCGTCGGCCGAGCTCGCCGTGAACGGGCCGGGCAGGTGGAAGTTCCTGTCGAACTGAATCGTTCCCTCGGTGCCGACGATGATGGCGTTCGTCGGCGTGAAGCCATTGAGGGTCGTCCAAAACGTTCCCTGGTTCGCATCCGCATCGGTCAGGATCGCGGACAATTGGCCATGAACGCCGCTGGGATCGAACTGGCTAACGCCGTTCACAGCTTTCGGCACGCCAAAAATCTCGGTGAGAAATGAGACCTGGTAAGTTCCCAAATCGAGGAGCGGACCACCAGCGAGTTTGGGATCAAAGATACGGTGATCGCGAGTGAAGTATTCCCCATAGTCAGTAAATACTGATTTAATCTCGCCGATCGCCTTAGCTTCGAGCAATTGCCGAAGCACATCGAATTTTGGAAGATAGAACGTCCATAAGGCTTCTGCGAAAAACCGACTTTGCCGCCGAGCAAGCTCCACCATCTCGAGCGTTTGCGCGCGGTTGAGGGCAATTGGTTTTTCCACGAGCACGTGTTTTCCGGCGTTGAGCGCCAGAGTCACTCCTTCATGATGCAAATTGTGAGGCGTGGCCACATAGATTACGTCCAGATCAGAAGCTGCCACTAACTCATCATAGTTCCCGTACGCTTTCTCCAAGTCCATACGCGAGGCAAATTGCTCAGCCCGTTGCTTATCACGCGATCCCACCGCGACGATATTTTGCTTCGTATGTGCGCGGACCGACTCGATGAACTTTTCGGCAATCCAGCCCGAGCCGAGGATACCCCAGCGTATCACCGGCGCATCGCTGGCGGGTTTGATTCGAGATGAGGGTAATGATTTTGGAAGCGACATAAAGGCTACCTCTTTAATGGTTCAAGCGGTGGGGATTCGAGCCTATGCGAGTCAGGCCGCTGTGTGTCGAGTCAAATTCCCAATACAGTTCTGAAGCACCGTCCCAGGGCCGAGTTGCTGATACGCCCTTATGGGTTCGGAGAATTTCGCGTGTGAACGAAACGACGATCAATTGATGACCGTGGCTCACCCAAATCGAGCCTCAATAATCGAGAAGTCGTCCTCGAGGCGATGCGATCCACGCAGGCGGTAAACATGCTGCACAAGGTCATCCATGAGATTGCCCTGCTGATCTGCAAACGCAGCCAGGTAGGCTATGCAGGCATCAAGATTCCACGCATCCCGTCCATCGCGGAAGATTTCAAAGACGCCATCGCTGAAAATCAGCAAGCGTGCCCCAACGGGAATTCGACACGACTGAGCTGGAAATTTCGCATCGCGAAGCACCCCCATCATGAGACCAGCAGAGGGCAGACGGAGGGCTTGGGTTTCTCCAGGAATCAGCGCAACGGCAGGCGGATGACCGCCTCCGCTCCAGGTGATCGTTCGGCTCAGCCGGTGAAAGACACCATACCAGATCGTGAAGAAGCGTTGCCCGTGCTGTTCGCCTTGGAAAACGCTGTTGAGCCTGGCAAGAACTTGCTCAGGACGTCTCATATCTGCGCCCGGCAATGCGCCCGCGCGCACTACGTTGGTGATTGTGACGGACAACAGTGCGGCATCGAGACCGTGACCAGTGACGTCAACGAGATAAAGCGCGAGATGATCGTCATCCACCCAGTGGTAGCCGATGGTATCACCACCAAGCGTGGAGGCGGGCAGATACCTCCAATCCACAGAGACCGGTCCGTTCATCGGCACCGGCATGCAGTCACGAACGTATTTAACCCCCGCGGCAAACTCCGCACGCATCCGATCGTCGCCGAGACTCTCAAGCAGAGCGGCGGCGTCCATTAGATCAGGGGTGGTGAATCCTTCGGTGAATGTGCCGTGGACGGCACTGAGCGCCTTGAAGGCCATTTCACTACGGCCTTGCTTTCGCCACAATCGAGCGAGGCTGGTTGTCGCGCGCAACTCCCAAGCCTTGCTTTGTTGGCGACGCGCCGTCGCGACAGCACGTTGAAAGCATTCCACCGCCAGGATCTGATTCCCCGACTCTGCGAGCACTAGTTCGCCTTCGAGTCGCTGGAGCTCCGCCTCCTGAAATCGCTCATCGTTCTTTTCGACAAGAGAAAGCGCCTCCACGAGAGCTGTCCGGGCTTCTCCCAATCGTCCCGCCCGCAAACAAGCTTCCGCTAAAATACTCAAATAGTAGGGGACGGCCAATTCAGCGCCGGTGGCTCGATAGGCATGAAGACCATTCTGCAAAAGTCGAATGCCTTGCTCCAATCGGCCCTGCAGCAACATGCCGCTGGCGGAGTAGAGCGTCCCGGACGCATGCCAAAAGAGAAACGCCTGTTCCGTGGCGATACGAATTTGTTCATCGCCTGCGGCCTGCGCTTTCGCGCCCAGCCTGCAATGCTGGTGAAGCCAGCCAGTATGGTGCAAGGCATATTCGAGGCTGAACGGATGATTAATGGAGCGCGCAAGCTGAACCATTTCCTGGTTGAGAGCTAGTGCTCGATCGGCAAACCCCAAATGCCATAGCGCCAGCGCGAGATAACAGCGATGCGTAATTCCCGCGTCCTCGCCCACGAGGCGAGCCCAGAAAGCAGTCCGTTCTCGATCGTCAAATTCTTCGATCGCCCGGGCACAACAGTCGCGGGCCCCGGCGAAATCGCCCCGGTAGAGGCGAGTGAGACCTTTGAGAAAGAGAGCTTCCATCAAAATGCCGGGATCTTGAAAGTGTTCTCCAAAGACAAGGGCCTCGTCCGCCAACTCGCTGCAGATGCGAAAATGACCACGGACAATGTGGTAGGCGAAATTCCCCCACATCATCGTGAAAAGCTCCGGTCTCTGCTCGACGCGCTCGCAGAGAGCGCGCGCTCGATGAAAGATCGGCCCGACTTCCGGTGCTGCGTATCCCCGCGCGGCTATGTAGGCGGTGCCGAGCGGACCAAGCAATTCCAACTCGCGAGTATCACGCACCGCCGAAGGCTCGAGTGTTTCAAGCAGTCTGAGACCCTTGGAAAGATGGTTGATGGCTTCGGCATGTGCGAACCGGTCTCGCGATCTCACTCCGGCCTTGAGACAAAAGCCGATAGCCTTCTCCGTGGCGCCTGCCACGGCGAGATGCTCCGCGACCATTTCCGGCTGTGTCTCGAGCAGGTGCCCAAAACGTGTCTCGATCACTTCAGCAACTTGGAGATGGAATTGTCTTCTCCGTGCGTCGCTGGTGGCATTGTACAAGGCTTCTTCGATGAGAACGTGTTTAAAAGTATAAACGGATGCGGGAGGCTGACCTCTCGCATAGAGAATGCCCGCTGCGAGAAGTTTGGATAACTCGTGTTGCAGAGTTTCTTCATCGACGCTCACGACTGCGGCGAGCAGGCCGTAGTCAAATTCTCGCCCGATAGTTGCGGCAATTTGCACCACATCACGATCGCAGGACATTTGGTCCAATCTTGCGACGACGAGATCTTCCAAGCTGGCCGGCAGTTCGTTCAATCTTGTGGGAGAGCCGGGATGCGCGGGCAGTCCGGTTGGTTCGAACATTGCCGATTCGCGAGCCATTCTGCT
>DATLIT010000371.1:0-3426 GCA_035539295.1 Terrimicrobiaceae bacterium
TCCCATGACGTAGCAGTCGATCGTCTTGAGGAACGCCTCGATGAATCCTGGGTCCATGGTCTCCCCGCTTGCGAATTCGTCTGAGGTCTCGAGCCAGTCGACGCTCCCGTCCTTTCGAGCGATGAAGCCGTCGAGGCTCGCCGCCATGTGGATCGTTACGCGAGAATCAGTGCTTGCCATCGTTTCGGTCTGGTTAGGCCTTTTGTCGCTTACCTATTTCCTGCCTTTCCCAGGTGAAAGCGGTTAAAATGCTGCACGGCGCGAATTGTGCCGGATCATTCGGCATTTAGGAAGCGGAATCGTTTCGGAGCGTCAATACACGACAGGCCGCTAAAACGTTCGGAGTCCCTCATCCGCTGTGTTAGCCTGATGTTGACGCCTGACCTTCCGTCGAAATCATCGCAAGGTTACAAAGTTTTAGCTTCATCACCGGATGAATCTCCCACGGAGCGTAGCCGGTAAAATGGCTTCTCCGGTTTGATTGACCTTTTTGGAGCGCGATGAAAAGCACTGCGAGACTGCACATGGTATTGGCCTAAAGTCCTATAGACGTTTCACAGCAGGCAGCGCAAAAAAATGCACTGAGATCAGCACAACCCACCAATGAAAACGCATGGGAGCTCGGCCCGAAAGCACCCAACGGCAAGGCGGGAAACTGGCTCGCGACCGTGCCGGTCAAGGGTTAACCCGCCATCCTCCGGCTCCATGGGCGGACCGAAGCCGGCCTCGTAGGACGACAAACCAACAATTTGATTAGCCACACATCACCCACGAAAATCATAACCAGACCCAACAAATGAAAACGACAAGGCGACAAAAACTCGTCGCCGCGCTCGCTTGCGCGGTGGCTTTCACGACTACCACACAGGCGCAGATTCCTGTTGCTCGTGATTCGCGCGTTTCCCTCAGCTTGCCTTTGCAGGGTAGCGAGAATTTAGCTTACGGAGCGGTCACCGAATCGTCTGGTGGAGAACCTGACGCGAGCGAGCTGAACAGGGAGCTAACTAACCCGGTGAGCAGCCTCTGGTCTATTTCGAATCAGTTCAATAACTTCGAGCTGAACAACGGCCAATGGAACAACAACTGGAATTTCCAGCCCGTGCTGCCGGTGGGCCTGACCAAAGATTGGAACCTGATCACGCGGCCGGTGATGCCCTTCTACAACATCGTCCCGCACGAGACGCACCCTAACGAATTCGCGCGGGACGCCGGGCTGGGCGATCTGGCTTTGGTGGAGTTGCTGTCACCTGCGGACTCGGGCAACTGGATTCTCGGAGCCGGGCCTACCGCCATCTTCCCGACTGCGACCTCGGAGTTCACCGGCCAGGGCAAATGGCAGCTTGGGCCCACTTTCGTGGCAGGCTACCTCACCAAGCAGTACTTCATTGGCGTGTTTCCCCAGCAATGGTGGTCCATCGGCGGGCAGCACTTCCGGCGCGACACGAACCAGATGAACCTGCAACCCATCGCGTCGATCTTTTTCGGCGAGGGCTGGAGCATCGGATACTCGGGCAACATTTTGGCCGACTGGACCGCGCCATCTGAGGACGTCTGGACGGTTCCCGTCGGGCTCGGCTTGAGTAAGGTGGTGAAGTTCGGGCGTCTGCCCGTTAAGGTTCAGCTCGCGGTGCAGTACATGCCGGTGCATCCCCGGATCTCCGGACAGGAGTGGAACGTGCAGGTGTCGATCACTCCGGTCATGCCGAAGCTTATTAAGGGCGTCTTGTTCAAGTAACGCGAAAAGCAGCCGTACAACTGAAGACGTGAACGAGTGGCTAGAGCCCATCTCATAAACGGCGGTGTCATGTTGAGGGAAGCGAAACATCTCTGGTTATTCCAAGTGGGGGGATCGCTGCAGAAACGATCAGAGATTCTTCGCTTCGCTCAGAATGACAGCTATGAGGCAGGGGGGTCGAAACCTAACGAGAAAAGGCAGGACCAATGAAGCCGGTGCCGCGGCGCCTAAGATTCCATCGCTTCTCGACAGTTGAACTGCTCGTTGCTCTTGTGTTGCTCTTCCTCTTTTTTCCCTTTGTCGAAGAAGTCGAAGGCGGAGATGTTATCATATCGATTCTGCTTTCCCTGGTGCTGCTGTCCGCTGTTCTTGCTGTGGCGGATCGTAAAGGCGTCTTCTTCATCGCGCTTGTGCTTGTTATTCCAGCGATTGCCGGCAAGTGGATCAGTCATTTCCGACCGGATCTGGTCCCACCGCCCGTGTTCCTTATCGCAGGACTCGCCTTGATTGCTTTCGTGGTGGCGAATTTGCTCCGCTTCGTTTTGCGTGCGCCTTCGGTAAACACCGAAGTCCTCTGCGCGAGCATCTCGGCTTACCTGATGCTTGGCTTGTTGTGGACAGTAGCTTACTGGCTCGTAGCTCAGGTGACTCCAAACGCCTTCGCGTTCAATACGAACACCGGGACAAAAGAGACGATGGTAGGTTTCAACGCTTTCTACTTCAGCTTCATCACGCTCAGCACTGTCGGCTACGGCGACATCGCTCCCGTCTCAAGGATTGCACGCTGGCTTGCAGCAACGGAAGCGATGACCGGGTTGCTCTATGTGACCGTTTTGATTGCACGCCTGGTTTCACTTTATTCAACTCCAAAGTCTCAATGATTCATGTTCCGAAGGAGGAGGAATTCTTCATTTCGCAATAGATCGAATGGAACTCAGCGCAGTCGACTTCATCAAGACCCTCGGCGTCTCGTTTGCAGCGCTGTTCCCGATTGTAAATCCGGTCGGCGACGCTCCGATTTTTTTCGGCCTCACCCGGAACTATCCGCAGGCCGCTCAAAAAGTATTGGCCCGCAAAATCGCGGTCTACGGGTTTGTGCTTCTAGTTGTTTCGGCGCTTTTCGGCAGTGAAATTCTCGCCTTCTTCGGCATCTCTCTTTTTGTGGTGCAAATCGCGGGCGGCTTGGTCGTGGCCGCGACCGGCTGGAAGCTTCTCAATCAGCCAGATGATGGTTCTTCTTCAAAGCAAGTGCCCGGAACACTCGAGGATGCTCTTCAGCATGCCTTCTTTCCGTTGACTCTCCCGCTTACGGTTGGGCCGGGTGCCATCTCCGTCGCAATCACGCTGGGTGCCCACTTGCGATATCAAGCCGGCCCGGGATTTGAACATGGGTATCCACGCCACTTTATCGCCGCGGCAGCGGGCATGCTTCTCGTCTGCTTGCTGGTCGTGGTCTGCTACGGTAACGCGGCCCGACTGGTGGGGTTGCTCGGCAAAGCCGGCACCAGCATTCTGACTCGCCTTTCCGCATTTATCCTTCTAGCCATCGGCGTTCAAATCTTTTGGAATGGCCTCAGTGTCGGGATACTGCAAATGCTTGCTCATACGACTGCCGCTCACTGAGAATTCTTTGTCCGGAGAGGCCGGCGCTGACGCGTGTCGTGCGGCTTCAGCGCAGTTTGTCCTGGTTC
>DATLIT010000372.1:0-4140 GCA_035539295.1 Terrimicrobiaceae bacterium
GATATTCCTTTCGTGGAATCGCGACCGCCCCAAATTGGACCAAGTGCGGGGTGGTCCATTGAGTATCGAGGAGCTGGAACCCTGCCTCGTTCAGCCGTTGGACCAACCTGACGAGAGCCACTTTCGAAGCACCGGCAACGCGATGAAACATAGACTCACCGAAAAAGGCACCCCCAATGATGACTCCATAGAGACCACCGACAAGGACTCCGTGTCGCCAGATCTCCAGCGAGTGCGCATGGCCTGTCCGATGCAGGCCGATGTAGCTTTGGACAATGGTCTCATCAATCCAGGTTTCCAGGCGATGCGAACAGGCGCGAACCACTTGCGCAAAGCTCGTATCCTGGCGCACCTCCCATTGCGAATCGCGCAGTGCCTTCCTTGCGCCGTGGGGGACATGAAAACCTTCGAGCGGGAGGATTCCACGCGGGTCCGGAGAAAAGCAACGAATTGAGCCATCCGCCATCGCCATCGGAAACCATCCGGTAGAGTAAAGGCTCAGCAGTTCGTCGGGCGGAATGAGAGTTGCCATTAAGGGTCGGTTTTTTTATTATGACTACTGTGAGATGTGTGACTCTTTTTTTCTGCCTGTTGGCCGTCGCCCTGGCAGGATGCACGGTCGCCGAGCAGGATGCCTCCGAGGTCGGCGAGACGTTCGAGCGCGGAATCACCGGTCGAGGTCGTATCGTCCCGAATGATCCCACCTCCGATTCCTTTGGCCCTGAATTCCGATGAGCTCCCGAATGCGCCGAAAATGAGACTGAGCGCGGCGCATCTCACAGCTAGAATGTGCGAGCCAGAGAACCCGTGGTCATTTTGACCTTTTGAATGCACGCCGGGTTTTCCAAGGAGCGTTCACTGTAATCTTCGATAGACTGCCTCAATGTCCGAGCATGCGTTCTCACCCGAGGACAAAATCATCATTCTTGATTTTGGCTCGCAATATACGCAGGTGATCGCCCGACGCGTGCGCGAATGTCGCGTCTATTCCGAGATCCTTCCGTTTTGGACCCCATCCTCAACCATTCGCGCCACTGTGCCGAAGGGGATTATTCTTTCTGGTGGTCCGGCGAGCGTTTACGCGCCCAATGCTCCTAGGCTCGACAAGGACATCTACCAATTGGGCGCGCCCATTCTCGGGATTTGCTATGGTCTGCAGCTTCTCGCCTTTGACCTCGGTGGGAACGTTGAGCCGTCCGCGCAGCGTGAGTATGGTCCCGGAAAGCTGCAGGTAGACAGACGATCCGATCTCTTTTGCGGCCTCCCGGCGGAACTCGATGTCTGGAATAGTCACGGAGACAAGATCACGAAACTTCCCAAAGGGTTCCGAGCCTTGGGCAGGACGGAGAACTCCACCAGCGCGGTCATCGGAGATGTCAAGCGACGCATTTACGGTCTCCAATTTCATCCCGAGGTGGCACATACCCCCCGTGGAAAGGAGATTCTCGGAAATTTTGTTCATCGAATTTGCGGTTGTAAGTCGCAATGGACGATGGGTTCTTTCATTGAACGGTCTTGCAGCCAGATCCGCGAGGAGGTGGGTGAAGCCCGTGTCATCTTGGGCCTTAGTGGCGGTGTGGATTCTTCCGTAGCGGCGGCGTTGGTGCATAAGGCCATCGGCGATCAACTGACCTGCATTTTTGTCGACAATGGACTGTTGCGCGCGCGCGAGACGGAAGCCGTGCAGCGGCTTTTTAGCGGTCATTTCCACATCCGCCTCAGAACTGTTGACGCCTCCCGGCGATTCCTGACCCGATTGAAGGGGGTGATTGATCCCGAACGAAAGCGCAAGATCATTGGCAACGAGTTCATCAAGGTATTCGAAGCCGAAGCGCGCAAGTTAAAGCAGACCTCACCTGGGCGGTACCGATTCCTTGCCCAGGGAACCCTGTATCCCGACGTGATTGAGAGTGTTTCGATCTCGGGCAACCCAGCCGCACTCATCAAGAGTCATCACAACGTCGGCGGTCTCCCTGAACGCATGAAGTTCCGGCTGGTCGAGCCTCTGCGCCAGCTGTTCAAGGATGAAGTGCGTGAAGTCGGACTCGAGCTTGGGTTGCCTAAAGAGATCGTCCATCGTCAGCCTTTCCCTGGACCAGGCCTTGCCGTCCGGATCCTTGGTGAGATAACCTCCGAAAAACTCCGGATCGTGAGAGACGCTGATACGATTGTTCTCGAAGAGATGAAAGCCACCGGTTGGTACTATAAGGTCTGGCAGTCCTTTGCCGTGCTGCTTCCCGTCCAATCCGTGGGTGTCATGGGGGATGAACGCACCTATGAAAACACGATTGTCCTTCGCATCGTTGAGAGCCTCGACGGAATGACAGCGGACTGGGTGCGAATTCCGTATGATCTGCTCGGGCGCATGGCCACGCGCATCATCAATGAAGTGCGCGGCGTCAACCGCGTGTGCTTCGACGTCTCCAGCAAGCCACCCGCGACGATTGAATGGGAGTGACGCGAGCGATCTATCCAGGGAGTTTCGATCCCCTGACCCTGGGGCATATCGATATTATTCATCGTGCCTGCCACCTCTTTGATTCTCTTATCGTCGCCGTTGCGCATAACGAGGCCAAGCGCCCCCTTTTTACCGCAGACGAGCGTATTTCCATGATCGAGGAAGCGCTCCAGGATACCCCCAACATCCTCGTGAAGAAGCTTGATGGCCTGCTGGTGGACTTCGCCATGGCGGAGGATGCATTTGTCGTTATCCGCGGGCTTCGGGCCGTTTCCGATTTCGAGTTTGAGTTTCAGATGGCTTTAATGAACCGAAGTTTGCAGCCCCGGCTCGAGACGGTGTTCCTGACCCCCAAAGAAGAGTATACCTTCCTGAGCTCGCGAATCGTCAAGGAAGTGGGCCGTCTCGGCGGGAACGTTACCTCGTTTGTTCCCGCGCTGGTCGCACACCGGCTGGAAGAGAAGTTTTCCAAAGGAGAGATCGCGTTCCCTAGCGAGTGAATAGCGCGCGCGCCTGGATTTTCAGCGCAGAGGCTCGGCGAAGGTTCTTCCCACTATTGGCCTCTCTCCTCGTAACGTTTGCCTGGTTCTGGCTCCTCGCTCGCCTGTTTCCCTTGCGCGCGGGCCGCGACATGATGACGTACTTCCTTTGGTTCCGAGACCTTTTTGCGATCGAGCCGGAATTCCCGCTGCTGATGCTCTTTCGCACGCCTCTGACGCCGCTCTTTTACGGAACATGCTTCCAGATCTTCGGCGAGAGCGGGATTGAGGCGATTCTGTCGCTTGCTTATGCGGCGAGCCTCACCGCGGTCTTTGCGGTCTTGCGCGAGTTCAGCCTCCTAGCGGCATGGGCGCTGAATGCTTTGGTTGGCATAAACCTGTGGCTCTTCTGGTCGTTTAACGCGGTAGGTTCCGAAACGCTCCAGATGATTCTACTTTGCTTCTGGTTTAGCTGCACTTTCTTTGCCATGGGTTCGAGCCGCGTGGGGGCGTGGGTAGTGAGTGCCGTGCTTGCCTCCCTACTGGTTCTCAATCGGCCCGGAAATCAAACGTTTTTGCTTTGTTTCCTTCTTCCGTTCGTCGCCGGGAACATGGCCGTCGGTCGCCGATTTGTGAATGCCGGCGTTTTCTTGACCGTTTACGCGGCCTCTTATCTGGCGATGTGCTCGTTCAATTACGTTCGGTATGGGGAATTTTGTTTCGCCAAGCTCGGCGATGCACACCTTCCCTTCTATCGCTTATTCGTGCAAGAGCACGTCATCTCGCCCGAAAATGGGCCAGCCTCCCGGCAACTCGCAGACTTTGTTGAGGCAAAGATTCTCTCCACACCGGTGTACATGGAGCACGAAATAACCACCGACATCTTCTTTCGATGCTCGACTCAGCGAATGTTTAACTCGCTGATCTATGCGATGCAGAAGGAGACCGGAAGATACGATTTCGATCTGCTGAGAAAGGCCGGGATGGAATCAATCTGGCGAGATCCGCGAGGTTCGCTCTTACGCTACCTTGAACATCTCGAAACCGTATTTGATTATCGAGATAAGAAGACGTTCAAGATAAGCGATTTGCGAGACATCAGCCGCTCGTTTGTCCGGCAAAGAGAGGAGATCTATGCCCGCTACGCCGCGAAAGGCTTGGCTCTGCCAAGCCTTTCGCGGCGTAGCGGGCATAGATCTCCTC
>DATLIT010000373.1:0-5204 GCA_035539295.1 Terrimicrobiaceae bacterium
TGCCGATCCACTCATCATTGGGCGGCTCAAAACCGGCTGCGATCGTCGTTTTGCCCGTCCTCTTCGAAGGTCAAACCAAGGCGGTGATCGAGCTCGCCTCGCTCCAGAAATTTACCGAGGCCCATCTGAGCTTTCTCGAGCAGCTCACCCAGTCCATCGGCGTTGTCTTGAATACCATCGAAGCGACCATGCGCACCGAGGGACTGCTCCGGCAGAGCCAGCAACTGACTGTCGAACTTCAGGCGGGACAAAAAGAACTTCAACAAACGAATGAGGAACTCGAGCAAAAAGCCCGACAACTCGCTGAACAGAATGCAGAGGTCGAGCGAAAGAACATGGAAATCGAACAGGCGCGCAGCGCCTTGGAGGACAAGGCTGCCGAACTGGCACTGACCTCCAAATACAAGTCTGAGTTCCTCGCCAACATGTCCCACGAGCTCCGCACACCGCTAAACTCGATACTCATCCTCGGTCAGCAGTTGGCGGAGAACGCCGCCGGAAACCTGCATTCCAAGCAAATTGAGTTTGCACGCAACATCCACTCCGCCGGATCCGATTTGCTCAATCTCATCAATGATATCCTCGACTTGTCGAAGATTGAGTCAGGCACGGTTACGGTCGAGGCCGAAGAAATCAGCTTCGCTTCACTCAGAGAGTCCGTCGAACGCAGCTTCCGCCACATCGCCGAAAGCAAGAGTCTGCCATTCGTTGTCGAATTTGATCCTCGGTTACCAGAATCCTTCACCAGTGACTCCAAGCGCCTTCAGCAAATCATCAAGAACCTGCTTTCGAACGCTTTCAAGTTCACTTCGCGTGGACAAGTTCGCATGGAGGTGCGCTTGGTCGGGAGCGGCTGGAGCCCTGATCATCCCAGCCTCAGTCGCGCCGACGCGGTCGTCGCCTTGACGATCATCGATACGGGTATCGGGATCGCTCAAGAAAAACAGCGCCTTATTTTCGAGGCGTTTCAACAAGCCGATGCCGGCACCTCCCGCAAGTACGGAGGCACGGGCCTTGGCTTGGCCATTTCACGGGAACTTGCCTCGCTGCTCGGTGGCGAAATACGCCTCACGAGCAAGTCCTCACAGGGAAGCACCTTTACACTCTTTCTTCCGCTCCGATATACCGGCCCGGCGGCGCCTTCCACTGCTCCCGTGAGTGCCCCTGTCGCTCAGACCGCCTCATTGGCCTTGCCGATCATGCCGATCTCGCGTGAAGAGCGAATTCCCGACGATCGCAACGAGATTTCGGGAGAAGAACCGACGGCGCTCATCGTGGAAGACGACCCGCACTACGCGCGAATCTTACTTGGCCTGGCTCGAGAAAGAGGTTTCAAGGCCCTGGTGGCCATGCGGGGGAATGACGCCATCTCATTGGCGCGCCAGTACCGGCCCACCCTAATCACCTTGGATATCTTCCTTCCGGATATGCTCGGCTGGACCGTGCTTCACAATTTGAAGCTGGCGCCGGAAACTCGCCACATCCCCGTCCAGATCATCACAATGGAGGATGAGCCGAGACATGGCCTCTCCCATGGCGCATTTTCCTATCTCGTCAAACCCGCGACCACCGGGGACCTGGAGGGTGCCTTCGATCGAATGAAGGCATTCGTCGCCTGCAGAACCAAACGACTTCTGGTGGTCGAAGATAACGACATCGAGCGGCAGAGCATCATCGACTTGCTGGAGTCTGATGACATCGAAATAACTACCGCGGCAACCGGTGGGGAGGCATACTCGCTGCTCCTCGACCGCGCCTTCGATTGTTGCGTGCTTGATCTTCGGCTTCCGGATATGAGCGGCTTCGAGCTCCTTGATAAGCTTCATGTCGAGCAGAGTTTACAAGATGTCCCGATCGTTGTGTTTACGGGCCAGGAGCTTTCCGAAGCTGAGCAAAGCAAGCTGCGGTTGGCCGCCAAGAGCGTCGTCCTCAAGAACGTTCAGTCGCCTGAGCGGCTCTTCGATGAAACCGCCCTCTTCCTGCATCGCGTCATCGAAAACTTGCCAAAGGCCAAGCAAGAAATGCTTCGCCGGCTGCATGAGTCCAATGAGGTGCTGCAAGGCCGGAAAGTTTTGATCGTCGATGACGACGCGCGGAACATCTTTGCCCTCTCGACAGTCCTCGAGAATGAGGACATGACCATCCTGAGCGCAACCGACGGGCGTAAGGCCGTTGAGATAATTAAGAAGACGCCGGACCTTTCGATTATACTCATGGATATCATGATGCCGGAGATGGACGGCTATGAAACGATGCGTGAGATCCGCAAATTGCCGGAACTCCGGGATTTGCCTATCCTTGCTTTGACGGCAAAGGCGATGAAGGGAGATCGTGAAAAGTGCCTGGAGGCCGGCGCGAGCGATTATATCGCCAAGCCGGTTGATAGCGCCCAGCTTTTATCTCTGATAAGGGTCTGGCTTCATCGTTAGGCTTCCACCGTGATGATTGGTATCGAAGACATGTGGAGCGCGGTTCAAGATGATCTCGGAGGGACATCGCCGCAGGCGGGCACAACAACATTTTCCACCGCGCCTACTCGCAACCTCTCCACCCTCGAATCAGCCGCGCAGACGCCTGACCTCGCAGACCCCACGTCTCCTCCGACGGTCCTCATTGTCGATGACGATCCAAGAAATCTCTTTGCGCTCGAGAGCGTTCTCGAGGGGGGAAACTACGCCATCGCCAAGGCTCAAAGCGGCAGGGAGGCACTTCTCGCCCTGATGAGTCAGGAATTTGCGGCCATAGTCCTCGATGTGCAAATGCCGGAGCTTAGCGGCATTGAGATTGCCCGGCTGATTAAGCAGCGCAGGCGCACACAGCATATCCCGATCATTTTTCTCACCGCGCATTACCTTGAGGAAGAGCACGCCGTCCTTGCCTATGACGTCGGAGCAGTCGACTACCTGACTAAACCGATTAACCCCCTGGTGCTTCGCTCCAAAGTGAACGTCTTCGTCGATCTGTTTCGCAAGACACGGGCTCTGGCCACCTTGAATGCGAAACTTGAAGCGCAAAACGAAATCCTCGAACGAGAAGCGGAGGAGCGAATGCGACGCATCCAGGCAGAGGCAGCCATGGCCGAAGCCGAGGCAGCGAACGAGGCGAAGGATCGCTTCCTGGCGATGCTGTCCCATGAGCTCCGCACGCCCTTGACCCCGATCCTCTACGCCGTCTCGCTTCTGGAAAGGGATCAGACTTGTCCCGCCAATATTCGTGAGGCATTGACGACAATTCGGCGCAATGTTGGCGTGGAGGTTAGGTTGATCGATGACCTGCTTGACCTCGCTCGAATTCGCAGCGGAAAGCTGACGCTGCAGATCGAGTCGGTAGATGCGCATGACATCTTGCGAGAGGCCATCACGATTTGCATCGGCAACGTCGAGCGACGCGCGGCCCGCATTGTTCAGGCCTTCAGGGCGACTAACGTCAGGCTTGAGGCGGACCCGGCGCGCGTGCGCCAGATCTTTTGGAACCTGCTCAGCAACGCCGTCAAATTTACACCGCCTGAGGGGACGATTTACGTTCGCACAAAGGATTTCAAGGACGAGCTGCAGGTCGAAGTGACGGACACGGGCCCTGGAATCGAACCAGCCAAGTTGGACAGTGTCTTTGACGCATTCGAACAGGTTCTCCCTGAGTCCTCGGCTGGACTCGGCTTGGGGCTTGCCATCTGCAGGGCGCTTGTCGAGCTTCATGGAGGCTCGATCAAAGCGGAGAGCCTCGGTCCGGGCACGGGAGCATCGTTTATTGTCAGACTTCCGATTCGAAGTGGCGGCGAGATGCCGCGATTGGCTGGCATCACCACGGCTCCTGGGCTCGGGACGATTCGAGTCCTCGTCGTGGACGATCACCAGGATACAACCGAGAGCCTTCGTCTTCTCCTTAACCGGGAGGGTCATGAGGTTTGCGTTGCCGGCAGCGTGGCGCAGGCCCTTGAGCTTGCCGAAACGTTCGAGTTTGATGTCCTCATTTCCGACATCGGTCTACCGGACGGTTCCGGAACTCATCTGCTCGAGAGCCTCAACCGCAGGAAGCGACGGTTAATGCGCGCGATCGCCATGAGCGGCTTCGGTATGGAACAGGACCGGGAACGTAGCCTCACCGCAGGTTTCGCCGAACACCTTACCAAACCCGTCGAGTTTGCCGACCTGCAAAGGGCGATCACCAAGGTGGCTCGCACGCTAAACGCCCATCCGCGCTAAGCCGCGCCCCCAATCGGTTGGACCCACCGTGCCCTCATGGCTGCGGGTTCCGTTGCAACGGTGTCCTCACGGTCGAGGTCGAGCCTTTCGGCGGCGGGGGCGCCGCTACGACGCTGGCGTTAGAACCGAAGCGCTGGCTACGTAGTCTTGCCCGACGCGATGGCTTTGATATGCTTGAGGTGGTTCTTGATGACCGGGAGCGTCGTGGCGGCGAAGCTCTTCAATTCAGGATTTTGCGCCGTCTTCGAAGCCTTCTCGAATTCCCCGGCGACTTTCTCATGGTCCTTGACCATTTCGGACACATAGGTTTTGTCGAACTGCTCACCCGAGAGGTTGCTGATTTTGTCAACCTTCTCCTGATGGGCAGCGTCAAGCTTCGACGGAAGAGTCACGCCATTCTTGGAAGCGATCGCCTGCAACTCGCTGTTGGCCTTGCTGTGATCGGTCACCATCATTGCGCCAAACTCCTTGATGTCCGGCTTGGTCGCTTTCTTCGCGGCAATTTCGCCGAGCTTTACCTCAACCATGCCTCCTTGAGCTGCCGCCATCATGAAGGTCTCGTCCGCTGACGAGAATTTAGGCGGGGAAGATTCGGAGCCTTTTTTCTCAGCAGCCACTAACGAAACAGACATGGACATCAGACAAGTGATAGCTGCCACCGGTAGACAAATGGGAAATAAACGTGTTTTCATAGGATTTTCTTCTATTCTTCGGAGTTGATTTGCCTGTCGGCCCTGAGATTTCGATGACCACATAGGCTGGCGGCATCGAAGATGGCTCGCGACTTCGCGACTTCAGCTCTGCTGCACAGGCACGGCATTGTCCGCGGGAGCAACGCGCGATCCGAACCGGTTGGCGTAGACCTGAGTAAACTCGGCGCCGAAGAACAGTATCTGCGAGGAGTAATAGACCCACAGCAAAAGGACGATCAACGACCCGGCGGCACCGTAAGAGGAGGCCACCCCGCTTTTGCCGAGGTAGATGCCGAGCGCAAATTTTCCG
>DATLIT010000374.1:0-3425 GCA_035539295.1 Terrimicrobiaceae bacterium
ACTTCACATTTCGGATTACAATCGGAAGTTTGTGACGCTCGAGCATGAAGTGAAAGACTCTTCGGACCAGCTCCTGGGAAGAGGCAAGCAAACGCTTCTTTTTGTCTCTTCTTCGGACTATAGCATGATCGATCTTCCAGCCGACATTGCCGCGGCCTTCGTCAACTACGCTTGACGATGCGTTGGTTTGTCTTGTGCATGGGTCTCCTCCTCAGCGCCTGCGAGCGGCCCACATACAAGCCGCCGCCAACGCCCACTCCGGAGGCGATCCCAACGCCAACATCAACTCCGACGATTCCGCGAAAACCTCTGGATGTTTCACAGCTCTTCAACGGGATCACCGTCTTCACGAAGTTCGAAACGCCGCCAAGCGATCAGCCCGCTTCTTTCGAGCGCAACGAGGCGGACAGTTACAAGCTGCAAATCACCTTCACCGCTGAGCTGCCACACCCCAGCCGTACGCTGGAAGAACTTGTCCAAAATGACCCCAAGCTGCCGGACGTCCTGCCCAAAATGCGGCAGTTGACGGAAACGGCTCGGGTGTCCAGCTCTTTTGACAAGCTTTACAAGAACAAGATCGACTTTGTGCGCGAGCGACTCAATCGCCTGGATCTGATCCTTTCCCGCCATAACTTCTACGACTGCGAAACGATTCTTGAACTGCAAGATCCTGAGAGTGGCCGCAAAGCGTTGCTCATGCAGGGGGATATGGACTTGAATACGGACGGCTCAGACGGCGACCGCAACTTTCCGGTCGATGGCTCATCATCTACTTTTCAGCCGCAAACCAGCTATCGCTGGCCCAAGCTCACGAATCGTCCTAATCCTCTCCTGCGTGCATATGAAGAGAGACTCGCCACACTCAAACAAGAATTCACGGCCAAGGGCCTGGCCATCGAGCGAAACCGCGAGCTGAAGCGGTCCATCGATGAAACCAATCGTCTCATCAACGAGCTTAAGACCAGCAGCTTCCTGATCTCGGAAGCCGACCCCTCGATTGTCGTTCCCTCCTTCATGCTCTCGACGGATGACAGCGCATTCGCTCCTTCAATCGGCGACTTCGCGGCGGTGATTTATGATGGAAAGATCTATCCCGCAATCGTGGGAGATGCCGGCCCCTCCACCAAGATGGGCGAAGCCTCGGCGCGCATTTGCAAAGAAATCAATCCAAAGACCTCAGGTTGGAACCGGGCAGTCAGCAACATCAAGGTCAGCTATCTCATTTTTCCCGGAACCGCAGAGACACCCGGCCAACCAGACCTAGCTCGATGGCATCAAAGGTGCAAGGAGCTTCTCGCCGAAATAGGAGGAGTGGGCACGGAACTGCACGTCTGGAATGATATCGTTCCTCCCTGGCCAACGCCAACGCCGAGTCCGACGGTCTCACCAGCTGCTAGCCCAGCAGCCTCTCCGACGCCCGGCGTTGCATCTCCAAGCCCGACAGTTTCTCCCGCGCAGGAGGCTGCGTCTCCCAGCCCGACGGCCTCGCCAACATCTCAGGCTACTTCTGCCAGTCCGACAATCTCGCCAGCCGCGGGAACTGGATCCCCAGGTCCGACAGTCACTCCATCATCCAGCGCTGCATCCCCCGGTCCGTTGCCGGCGGTATCACCGGCCGGTCCTTCTCCGACTCCCGCTGCGTCGACCGCGACCTCTGCCGGCACGAGTCCGGTCCGAGCGGCCTCCCCCACGCCCTCACCGCGTTCCACGAATCGCCCGCATCCCTAATGCGCCCGACGATTGCCGAGAATCTTCGCCAGCTTCTGTGCTCGCTGGGCACTGCCATCCGAAACCGGGTCGCCGAGGGACGCAAGTCGATGCCGGCCGAAACCCTCGCGACAGTGGCAAACCAGTCGATAGCGGACACCATCTATACCATCGACAAGTTCGGGGAAGAAGCCATCGGAGAGTGGTTTGGCTTGCATTGGCCATCCTCTGAGCCCGTCGAGGTCGTCATGGAAGGTCCGCAGGAAACGCAATGCTTTCCACGAGGAATTCGCGTGAGCGACACGAAGTGGAAATGTCTGCTCGACCCGATCGATGGCACGCGTGGGATCATGTATGATAAGCGCAGCGCGTGGGCGCTCAGCGGGATCGCGCCTCAGCGCGGATCGGCAACCAGGCTCTCGGACATTTTCGTCGCGGCTATGACCGAGATTCCTACGAGCAAGCAGTGGCGTGCCGATCAGGTGAGTTGTACGCGAGGCGGCGGCATCATGGCCGAGGCAACCAACGTTCTTGATGGCTCAAAGTTTCCTCTCTCACTCTCCCCGTCGGGCGCGAGCACTTTTCGACATGGATTTGCCTGGATGGCCAAGTTCTTTCCAGAGGGTCGGGCGCTCACCGCGCAGATCGAGGAGCAACTCTGGGATGAGCTTATCGGTCTGGGTCGTGATGCCTCGCCCACCATCTTCGATGACCAATATATTTGCAGCGGAGGCTCCTTCTACGAACTGCTAGCCGGCCACGATCGGATGATCGGAGATCTGCGCCCGCTAGTCCTGCCTCGCGTCAATCTGGACGCGTCATTGGCTTGCCATCCTTACGATGTGTGCACGGCACTCCTCCTGTCCGAAGCCGGAGTGATCTATGAACATCCTTTGGGGGGGTTTCCGGACGCCCCGCTCGACACCACGAGCGCGGTCGCCTGGGTCGGCTATGCCAACACAACTCTCGCCGAGCTAGCGCGTCCCGTGCTCCAGCGGATACTCAAAGAGACGCTTTCAACAGCCAAGTAAGTCCACGTGATCCGCGAACGGCTTCTGGCAATTCTAGGAACGATCATCCTGCGGCTGCTGCTCGCGACCGTGCGCTTTAGATACGAAGACCCGTCGGAGTTTTCGAAGAATAGCGTCAAAAAGCCGGTCATCATCTGCTTTTGGCACAACCAAATCCTCGGAATCACACTCGCCTTCCTCAGGGGCTATCCGCATCGCGTGCGCAAGGGAGTCAACGTGCTCACCAGCGCGAGCCGCGATGGCGAGGTCCTCGCGCAGATCATGAGACGGTTTGGCATGGCAGCCGTCCGTGGGTCCAGTTCCCGCCGCGGATCGCGTGCCATGCGGGAACTGATCGACCTCATTGAGAATGGTTACGATGTTGCCATCACGCCGGACGGGCCGCGCGGGCCACGTTATTCATTCGGTCCAGGCGCGATTTCCCTGGCGCAGTTGACCGGGTGTCCCCTCACGCCGATGCACGCGAAATTTTCGCGCTCCTTTCGAATGAAAACGTGGGACGGCTTCATCATCCCGTTGCCTTTTTCAGAGGTTTTCGTGAAGGTAGACCCTCCCATTTACGTGCCACGCAAATTGGAGGACGAAGAATTCGAGGCCACACGAGCGCGGATGGAGGTTCTTTTGCGAAATGAAGCGGATTGACGGAACGGCTATTGCGCAAAAAGTTCACGAGGAAACCAGAGAGCG
>DATLIT010000375.1:0-4945 GCA_035539295.1 Terrimicrobiaceae bacterium
ATTATATACATAATGCAATAGGAATTTTTGCGGGATTATGCGCTACAGAAGAGACCATAAAGAGAACACCCACCGCCGGGTAGTTGAAGTCGCGGCGGCGCGTTTCCGAAGACAGGGCTTAGATGGCGTCAGTGTGGCGACTGTGATGGGGGATGCCGGGCTAACGCACGGGGGCTTCTACAGTCACTTCGCCTCCAAGGAGGCGCTCATTGAGGAAGTTGTCGAAGCGGGAATGGAGGAAACCTTTGAACGGGTTGTTGAGGCCTCAAAAGAAGGAGGGATCGAGGCCTACATTCGCTTTTACTTGCGACCGACCCATCGTGAACATCCCGAGAGAGGCTGTCCGGCGGCGGCGCTCGGAACGGAAATTGGGAGACATTCGGAGGCGACGAGAAGCGGGTTTACCCGAAAGCTTCGTCGCATCGTCTCCCACATCGCATCTTTGCTTCCAACTCCGAACGTCGAACTAGCGCAAGCGATTTTCGCGACGCTGGTTGGCACCTTGCAGCTCGCCCGCGCGGTTTCGGATCCCGTTCTTTCTGACCAGTTGCTCAAAGCGGGACAGGATTCCGCTCTATTGCTTGCGAAGTAGAAGCCATGACGCAACTTGGGCTCGAGATGTCCATCGGTGAAATCCCCGGGGATCTTGAAGAGGCTGCGAGACCGGTAGGCATTCGGCAGTGACAAGAACCGAAACAGCTGTGGCCGGTCACCGGTCACAACTGCGCATTTTGGGTATTTAGCCTTCTCCAGCGAGAGCTCGAGGTCATGTGCTCTGGCGCCGCCTGGTTTCTTCTCGGCCAGGAGCATGCGTTTTATCTCTTAGCGCGGCGCGACGTCTATGAAATCGTAAGGGTAAGGAAGCGTGGGTTGGCTGACTTCATCCAACTGCTTCACATGATGAGAATCCAGCTCCCAACCAACCGCGGCCAGGTTTGTCTCGAGCTGGTCCATCCGACGCGCTCCGATGATTGGCGCGGTCACAGCTGGTTTTCGTAGAAGCCAATTAATCGCAACCTGAGCCGGCGTTTTCCCTGCTGCATTGGCGACCGCTTGCAGGGCATCAATAACTCGCCACGTCGATTCGACATTGTAATGTTGCCAAGCCTCGCCCCAACCTTTCGCGCTCGCGACTTCAACACGGCTTCCCTTCGGCGGTTCGGTCATGCCGCGCCGGAACTTGCCCGATAACCAGCCGCCTCGCAATGGGCTCCAGGGAATTACGCCCAGACCCTCCCGAAGGGCGACCGGAATCAATTCCCATTCGGTAGAGCGGCACAAGAGATTGTATTGCGGCTGGAGGCAGACAAAGCTCTCCCATCCCGATTCGCGGCTGAGATCGATCGCGCGCTGCAACTGCCAGCCGGTGTAGTTACTCGCGCCGACGTAGCGAACAACGCCTTTTTTGACGAGTTGATCCAAGGTTGAGAGAGTCTCTTCCAAAGGGGTAATCGGATCCCAGCAGTGAACCTGAAAGAGGTCGATGTAGTCCGTCTGAAGCCGTCGCAGACTTGCTTCTGCAGAGGCTAAGACATGCTTGCGGCTGAGTCCTAGGTCATTCGGACCCCCACCCATCGGAAATCGCACCTTAGTCGCGATTACCCAATCTTCTCGATTCTTTTCCCTCAACCATCGTCCGACAATTTCCTCCGAGCCTCCCAAAGAATAGACGTTGGCGGTGTCTATAAAATTGCCGCCTAGCTCGGCAAACCGATCCATGATTGCCCGGCTCTCTTCTTCGGTTGCTTCATTCTCACGGCCGAATGTCATCGCACCGAGACATAGCTCACTCACCCGGAGCCCGGTCCTGCCCAGAAAACGGTAGTTCATAGAGAATGATTAACAATGAAACTTCGGATGTTTGAAGTTTCGTTTTTGCTGATTCGTTAATTGTGCTGCTAGCCGAGCCAATGGGGATTGTGAGCCGTCCCGTCGTATCTATTTGAGGTTTTGAAGAGCTCGTACTTGCCCGTCGCCGCCGCGTCGGCTGTCCGGGCGAGGAGGTTCGCCACCGCCCCTCGGTTCAATGGGGCGAATGTGCGGGCCGCGTGGAGATCTTGCTCAAGAACCTGAACCGAGTCGATCCCGGTGATCACTGTCGAGACTGGCAGGTTCAGCACGTAATGGAGACATTCGACCGGCGCCACGGTGTTGCTGCGGAGAATGAAAGGATCGCCAAATGCCTTCATCGCTAGCACCCCGATATCGTCGCTTAGCAGCAAGGGGAGAACCTGATGCTCGAAGCTCCGAAAGTGTGCGTCCATGACGTTCAAGGGCATCTGGACAGCATCGAAGCGAAACTTGTGATTCGCCGCGATTTCTAGCATTCGCGAATGGACCAATGGATCTTTGTGCCCGGTAAAGCCGACGTAGCGAATCTTGCCGGCCTGCTGGGCCGCCTGCATGGACTCTATCGCACCGCCCTCGGCAAAAATCCGATCGGGATCCTCCATCCGAATGATTTCATGGAATTGCATCAGATCGATGTGATCGGTTTGCAGCCGTTGCAGCGATTCGTCGATCTGTAAGGCGGCAGAATCCTTTGTCCGGCCATCGATCTTGCTCATGAGAAAGACCTTTTCGCGATATCCATCGCGCAGCGCCTTTCCCATACGAATTTCGCTGGCGCCCCCGTTGTAGTCCCAACAGTTGTCCATGAAGGTGATGCCTCCGTCGATGGCGCTGCGGATCAGTCGAATACTCTCTTGTTCCTCGGGTTGTTTGCCGATGTGATAACCGCCGAGGCCAATTGCGGAGACCCGTTCGCCGGTACGCCCGAGAGCGCGATAGGGCATCCCGCCCTCGCTTGTCGAACCGGAGGCGAGTGATCCGGCACCGACGGCGATACCCGTCGCTGCCGCGAGTTTCACGAATTTGCGTCGGGTTAAGTGCCGGTCGTCCGCTATCGTCGAAGTTGTCATGAGGCTTGGGGGCTGGTGGTCGGCTGGGGTGTCTCCGGTTGGATCAACGCTCTCCGCCGTGGTCGCCGAAAACCTGCTCGGCTTGAGTTGGGTTTAGGCTGGCCGGTTGGCCTTCCTTGCGGATTTCCCGCTCGGCTCGCAACCAATGATCGCTCGCCCGGCCCTCGGGTCGGCCCTCTTCCTCGTAAAAACGATAGGCAAGGGCTGCAATATCGGCCTCTTGGTCGACATAAGACCGATCTGTGGAACTAGACGAATCTTCTTCTGTCATAGGGGATTTAGGGTTGTTCAAAAACTATCGCCATCCGGGGGCCTCCGACAATCAGGACATCCTGATCTGCTGCCCAGAGAGCGCGCGCGGTCTGTTTGATGTGCTCGGTTCCAGGCGAAGGATTTTCGCTGACGCGGCTATCGGACCACGTGAGACGGCCGCGGCAGAGCATCGCAGCTCGCCTTCAACCCAACAGTCGCTTGGTAGTTTAAGCGAGTTTCTTGGCGATCTCGTCAAAGCTGCTCGGCTCGAATACGACTTGGGATCCTGTGTAGCGAACCACGTCTCCAGGGAATTCCTCGCCTTCGATGACCAAGCTGGCATCGCCGACGCTGGGCGAGACATTGGGATTCATCACCTCACCCATAATGAACGAGCCTCCTTCTTTCGTTGCGACCAAATTGTTGAGATCGATTCTACGGAGATCCTGAATCAGGCAACCAGTTTTCATGCTATTTAGAGTTTCGCAGTTCGGAGCGGCAGCGAGTCTCCTCCGGTGAACTTTTCTACATCACTCACGCGCGCAATGGAAGCTATCGTGACGACGAAGTTCGAGTTCAGGGGATCCTGCTCAATCCGATCGCCAGCAACGCGGCCGCGAACAGAGAGGCGGCGGTCCGCAGGTGGTTCCAGGTTGTCCAACCGGTGACGTAACTCGCCCAGCGAGCGGCTCGGTCGGGGGCAGTTGGGGGCAGTGCTGCGAGCGCCTCGATCATTGGCACGTTGAAAATCATTGTCACGGCGAAACAACCCGCCAAGTAGACCACTCCACCCAGCAGGAGGAAGATGGCGAACGGCTCGCTCCATTGGACGACTGCGGCAATCATTGTGGCGATACACAAACCTGCCGTTCCGAGAAAGGCGACAAGGAACCAGGAGTTGATCGCAAAAACATTGATCGACTGCATCGCAGCAATGCCTTCCTCAGGCGGAAGCCGGGCCAGCGCTTTCATGACAAAGGAGGAGAAGGCGAAAAATACCCCGGCGATTGTGCCGCAGCCAAGTGCCGTCACCAGTGTCAACGCGTAGTTCAGGCCGCTAGTTGAGATCATGGTTTCCGGCCACCATCGCACAAACCTCTACGACCTTCAGCTTGGAAGGCAATCTCGGTAAATCGGAATGCTTACGCGGCTTGCTGAGGCGGCATCGACTCCATGTGGAAGAGTTCCCAGATGTGGCCGTCCAAGTCCTGAAATCCATGGGTGTACATGAACCCATAGTCCTTCGGATCATTGTAGGTGCTGCCGCCAGTGGCGACCGCCTTTCGCACCAACTCATCAACCTCCGATTGGCTTTCACAGGACAGCGCGACGAGAACTTCCGTGCTCCTGGTAGCGTCGCAGATTTCTTTCGGCGTGAATTCCTTGAACTTGGCGTTCGTAAGCAGCATGACGTAGATGTCCGCGCTCACAACCATGCAAGCGGCTGTTTCATCAGTGAATTGCGGATTGAACGCAAAGCCAAGGCTCTCGAAGAAGTTCATGGACTTGCCGAGGTCCTGGACTGGCAGATTAACGAATATTTGCGTAGCCATTTTTGGGTGTGTTGTAGGTCTGTTGAATCTCTATGCGAAGTTGATGTGAACGGTGGAGGCTCCTGGCGATCGACTGGCGCCATGTCTTTTGTTTGATGACAAGGCTAAGAACGAACCGACATAGATTTTCCGGACATCGAACTTGTTACAACAGCCCAAGCGTGCCGCAAAGTCGTAGCAACCCTGCTCTCGCGGGGCGCGCCTAGGTGGGGTCACGGT
>DATLIT010000376.1:0-2502 GCA_035539295.1 Terrimicrobiaceae bacterium
TTTGGAAAGTAGGTGAAGATATGCCGGAAGTGATCGTTCGCAAAGGAGAGCCGATTGATCGGGCGCTCAAGCGCCTGAAGTCGAAGCTCGATGCAGAGGGCATCCTTGATGAGGTTCGCAGACTGCGGGCGTTCGAGACGCCTACCCAAAAGGCGCGCCGCAAGGCAAAAAACAATGCCAAGCGCTCGAAAATGAAGATCCGCTTTAGTCTCAACTTGCCCTAAGCTCTTTGCCCAGGGTCGTTATTGCAGGCTGCGGCTTCCTTGGTGAAGTCGCAGCCGATTTGCTTTCTAGAAGCGGCTGGGAGGTGCTCGGAATTTGTGCTCGGCCGCAATCACTTTTACCCCTCTCTTCGAAGTCGTACGAAGCTCGCGCGCTAGATATCGCCGTGCCTTTTACCGTTGAGCCCGCTTGGCGCCATGTTGATGCACTGGTGCATTGCGCTGGACCGGACCAAGCGACAGCCGAGTCGTATCGCTTGCTCTATGTTCAAGGTCTCAGGAATGCCGTTGCCGCCTTTGCACCAAGGCAAGTGCTCTTTACGGGCAGCACATCCGTTTACGCTCAAACCGACGGCTCATGGGTTGATGAAGCCAGCGAAACGCGACCCCATCGAGAAACCAGCCGGATATTGCTGGAGGCTGAGGCGATCGCGTTGAATGCAGGCGGATCGGTCGTGCGACTTTCTGGTCTCTACGGACCGGGCCGCTCTGTCCTCATGCGCAAATTTCTTTCCGGCGAAGCCATTCTCGAAGGAGACGGCACTCGCTGGATCAATCAAATTCACCGGGACGATGCCGCCCGGGCGCTCGTCCAGCTTGTCGAAGGACGTGCGAATCCGGGGATCTACAACGTGACCGACAGCACTCCGGCCACTCAACTGGAGGTCTATTCGTGGCTCGCCGATCACTTCCATCGGCCGTTACCGTCTTATGGACCTGCGGACCTGCAGCGAAAGCGGGGCTGGACGAACAAGCGTGTGTGTAACCGGACGCTGCGAAAAATGGATTGGCAACCGACATATCCGGCATACCGAGACGCCATCCCAACCCTGCTTGAAAACTAGAAACGTTCCGTCGGTGTATCGCTACAGCATCCTTGTTTCCCAGGATGCCATCGATGCGAATGGCCATGCCAACAACGTCGAGTATTTGCGCTGGATGCAAGATGCCGCCGTTAGCCACGCCGATGCCGCCGGCGGAACGGATGCGACTAGGAACGCCGGAGCATCATGGGTAGTGCGAAGTCATCACGTTGAGTACCTGCAGCCGACATTTGCAGGTGACCGCCTGGTCGTCCTCACCTGGGTTTCAAACTTTCGAAAGGTGAGGTCTCTCAGAAAATACCTCCTTCTGCGCGAGACCGATCGCGCGGTGATCGCTCGTGGTGAAACCGACTGGGTATTCGTAGAGAGCCAATCCGGACGGCCAATCGCAATTCCCAAGGAAGTTTTCTCCCTTTTTGAGATAGTGTCGCCAAGCCTCGAACCTCGGGATGGAACCGCACTCGGGCGGAGCTAAACGTGTCTACAATGCATCTACCGGCTACGACGAATTGCAAAACTTTGTCGAGGTGGTTTTGCAACCGCCTGTGGATTCGATAGGGCGCTTGACGTCCGCGCCCCACCAACTCGTCCACTTCGGCTAGATACCGTCCGCTTTGAAGACGTTATTCCTTGATCGCTTTCAAAAGGGGCTGCAACTCGACTGTGGCAAAGCTCGTCACTCGATCGCTCATGGCGTAAGGGATCACGACCAAATCGTTGTGGATTAGCCCTCCGCAAGAGTAGACCACATTCGGAACATAGCCGGAGCTCTCATCCGCCGTGGGAACAAGGAGCGGTTCGCGCGTTTGACCAATCACCTTGGAAGGGTCCTCGAGGTCGAGCAACACCGCGCCAATGCAATATTGCCGCATCGCTCCGACCCCATGTGTCAGCACCAGCCAGCCGTCCTCGGTCTCCATGGGTGAGCCGCAGTTGCCGACTTGCACGAGCTCCCAGTAGAATCTTGGCCCCTTTAGCAAGACGGGATTTTCCCAGAAGCGAATATCCTTCGACTTCATCAGGAAAAGGTTTTCGCCATCCACGCGCGAAAGCATGACATAGTTCCCGTCGACCTTCCGAGGGAACAGCGCCAGGCCCTTGTTGCGAGCGCCAGTTCCCATAAGAGTTCGTATCTTTAAGATGGGACCTCCATCGTGCTCGGAAAGCTGCGGAAAGATGCGGAATCCATTATACGCCGTGTAGGTGGCATAATAACGATTGGAATTGTCATCATCGACAAATCGCACCATGCGGGCATCTTCGATCCCGCGCGACTCGTTTTGGGACGTCGGGAAGATAACCGCCTCCGACCAATTGCCATCCGCGGGAACCTCCAAATCATAGTTTCCATGGGCGACAGCGAGCAGGTTTTCTTTGGTTTCCTCGTATTCGCTTGCACTTTCAAACCCACTTTGCGCCCGTTCGAGCGCCTGAGCCAGCTCCTCGATGGTGAATCC
>DATLIT010000377.1:0-6198 GCA_035539295.1 Terrimicrobiaceae bacterium
CATATCTGGAGGAAGGAGCGACACAGTGCCGGTTTCGACGACCGGCTTTTCCATCAAAGCGAGGCGGCGCTCTTCCCGGAAATTCGCCTGCATGCCCGAACCGCTTCGGCTATCCGCCAGGCGCGCAAGGAGCGCCTCCACTTCGTTCGGCGGAAGTTCTTCCGATCGGAGAATCGAGACGGCAAGCAGGAGCAGCAGCAGCTGCTTCAGAGGCCAACCGGGACAAATTGATACCATTGCAGTGGCGCGCGCTGGATCTCCTCGAAGAGCGCCGTTCCAAGAGCGCGGGTGCAGCGCGCAATCTCAGCATCGCGTTCCTTGTGGGGAACGCGGAGCGTTGCGACCGCAGGTTTCGCTGTGATTCGGTAACCGCCATTCGACAGACGGGTAACAATGACGGGCAGAATCTTGCAGCCGGTCATCCAGGAGAGGAGCGCAGGGGAGGAGGAAAGCATCGTTCGGCCGTTGGGCAAATCGAAGGAGACGCCTCGCTCCGCGATCGGTCGATCTGCCAGCATAGCCATACAATGGCCTTCCTCAATTGCTCTGGCGACTTGGAGGGAAGAGAACGGATCCGTGCCGATGGCAATCGTTTCCGTGCCCCAGCGTCGTCTCCACGCAGCTCGCCAGGACGTGAGATCATCAGACGGTTCCCGAAGTGTTGCGACGGTAACCTTCTTTCCCATTTGACCGAGGACGACGGCGCCAAATTCAAAGAAGCTAAAATGACCGGTGGCAACAATCACGCCCTCACCGGAAGACGTGGCTGCCTGAAGATGCTCGACGCCTTCGTGTTCGCCGCACAGGGCGAGTGCCTTCGCGTCGGGCAGCGCTCCGACGGCGACATAGTCCGCAATGGTCGCGCCAAAATTTACGAAAACTGAGACGGCGTCTCGTTCGGAGACAGGCTCCCTGCGCAAGAGTGCGAGATTATCACGGACAATCCTTCGAATGGCATGCTGCGTCACCGCGTAGGTCCAGGCGACTGTTCGGCTGAGTGCTTGAGCGCCCGGCCTGCGAAAGAGCGGATAGAGGCGCGTTGCCAGCGCAAAGATGTTTGCGGAGTAAAGTTTTCGATACGCCCACCGCTCTGTGTGCGGTTTTTCAGCGGACAAAGGGGCGTGCATTAACGAAGAGCGTTCTCGGGCGGAATGACCGTACGATAGCCCGCTTCGTTTAGTTTTTCCAGAATCCGGGATAACGTCACGACAGCGTGCCGTGATCCTCGGTCCTCATGCATGAGGATGATCGCACCGGGAAATATTGCGCGCATGATCCTCGTGGCAACCGCCGTGGGAGCTGCAGGACATCCATCACACCCTTCGGCCGACCATCCCGTCACTCTGAGTCCAAGCTTGGAGGCGACTGGATGAACGGAAGGGTTGTTCATGCCAACGGGAGATCGGAAATACCGCGGCGGCTGTCCGGTTGCGGTAAGGATGGTCTCGAACCCGTTCTCGATCTCGCGTCGCACAAACGGCCGTGGCATAATCCACCACCAGCCCGCCGGATGCGATTGCGTGTGATTTTCGAGTGTGTGACCTTCGGCAAGGATGCGCGCGCAGAGCGATGGGTTCGCGGCGATCTTTCTCCCGATTCCAAAGAAGCTTGCTTTGGCACTGTGTCTGGCAAGCACGTCGAGAATATCAGACGTGGTGCCGTCGGGTCCGTCATCGATGGTCAACCAGACAGCGCGCTCCTGCGTTTCAAAGTGCGTGAGAACTTCGCCGTGCCAGGCGCAATTTCTTCGCAAAGTCGGATAGAGCCAGAGAAAGTCATGTGCCGCCCATGGGATCGCGCGGAGCCGTCCACGCATCGCCAGGATCCCGATGATGGCGGCCAGCCGGCCGGCTAGGACGAGGTGTCGCGTTTCCATTCTTGTCGTAATCTCCAGACCGACCAAAGCCGAGTGAGCATTAGAAGACACAACCGCGTGTGCGTTCCTGCAAGCAGCAAGTTATCACGAAGGTACTCGAAATGACTGACTCCACCGAGCTCGCGCGGCGGATAATGCACGGGCACGAGCTGGTTAATCGGCCGAACTCCCGCCCAAAAGAGCCTCACCCCAAGCTCGGTGTCGAAGTCGAAGCGCCGAGCCGTTTTAATCGCCTCCATGATCCGGACGGCGGGTGCGAGCGGATAAACTCGAAATCCGAAAAGCGAATCGCGCACGCCGCCCCAGAGCGTCTCCAGATTGGCAAACCAATTGCCAACCCGTCGTCCTTTGACACGCTCAGAAGGAGCGTCCGGTCCAAAGATCGGGACACCGAGGATCATTGCCCCCGGGTGCTCCATGGAAGTCTCCATGAAGCGGACGACATGATCGGCGGAATGCTGTCCGTCTGCATCCATGAGAAGCGCATGTGAGAATCCTGCGTCCAGGGCTGCTTTCATCGCCACAAGAGCCGCGCCCCCTTTGCCATGATTCTGTGGTAGTAAGAAGACCCGCAACTCGCTGTGATCTCGTTGGAGATCGTGGGCTTCAGCCACACTTGAATCAGTGCTGCCATCCAGGACGACCCAGACCGGCTTCCATTTCTCAAGAACACTGAGGATCGTTGGCCTTAGCAAATGGCCACTATTGTAACTGGGTAGGATAACCAGGTGCGAACGGCCCCCGAGCGCAGGCGAAGACCTCAACAGCGCCGGATCAGGCGAATGTCTTCGCCCGTATTTTCAAGGTGCTCGCGAAAGTAACGCTCCAGTCTTCCCGAGAGTTGCTGAGCAGTCTCGTCCGGAGCGGCCCGAAAGAGCTCACCAAGATGCAGTCGAAATCGGAACGGAGGCCGCCCAAAAGATAATAGCGCCATGCCCTTGGAAAGATAACGTCCTTCGCGTTCGATAAATATGGTTTGAATCGGCGCCCCTGTTTTCTTGGCGATCAAGGCGAAGCCATGCTTGAAAGAATTGATAGCCTGAGCCTCCGTCCGAGTGCCCTCCGGAAAGATTAGCAAGTTTTCCCCTGCCCGAATCTTTTCGATGCCGTGGCGGACGAGAGCGGGTCCCTTATCATTCGGGACAAAGCCCGCCAGACGGGCAGCACCTCCGAGGAAGGGACTTTCGATCAAGTCGGCGCGCATGATGCAAACAGTGTTCGGAACGATCGAAAGCAAGATGACCGCGTCGATCAGGCTCGGATGATTTGGGGCGAGCACCGTCGCCCGCAGGTCCCGGAGCTTCTCGGCTTCAGGAAACCTAATGTCGAATATCCCGATGCGGGAGGAGACCTGCAGCCACCCGTTGAACAACCCGCGAATCAAGCGCTGTCCAAATGTCGGTGGAATGTCGTTGCCGAAGCATCGCCAGAGCAGCCCGCAGAAAGGGCTCACGGCCAGGCCGGCTGCAAAAAATGAGAAGACGCAGGAGATTTGTCTCAGGTATTGCCAGCACGCTGGCAGCGAGAAAGATCGCGCAGGAAGATGGTCTGCGGCGGGAGCAGGCGACTCGGCTCGCGCGGATGGCATGGAAGTACTCTAATGGAAACTCCCGTGGAAAAAAGCGAAGAGATGGCCGAGACGGCATCTCTTCGCCTGTCTTTGAGGACAAACCGCTGGGTTCGCCGGAAACAGTCCGCTACAAGCGGTGCTTCGCTATTCTCCCGATGAAACGATGGACTCCCTTTCTTTTGCAGTCCCTGGTCAGCATAGCTCTGCTGGTCTGGATTTTCTGGAAGGAGGATTTTCGGACGCAGACCTGGCAGATATTGACCTCCGCACATCCCGGCTGGTTGATGGCGGGGTTCCTGGTGGCAGGCGCGGGTAATCTGATCGGCGTCATCCGGTGGGGTATTTTTCTTCGCGTGCTCGGGATTTCTATCAGCCCGTGGGATACTGTTCGCCTTAGTTTTGTTGGACTCTTTTTCAACACCTTTCTTGTTGGTGCGGTTGGTGGCGACGCAGTCAAGGTCGTTTGGGTGGTCGCGAAAGGCCAACCGAAAACGGCGGCTCTGCTGTCGGTCCTGATGGATCGCATGAGCGGCTTTGGCGCCCTAATTCTCTGCTCCACGCTCTTCATGATCTGGCGATTGGATTGGCTGATGCGCAGCGCGGTCGTTGCCGGCCTCGTCAAGAGTGTCTTCGCCTATCTTCTCTTAGTTGTGCTTTTGCTGGGAATTTCTTTTCTCTTAAGCGCACGCGGGCTTACCAGACGGTTACCGAAGCGTTTTCCCTTCCGCAAAGTCATCATCGAATTTACCGAGGCTTATCTTCAGTTTGTCCTCGCTTGGCGGCAGACCCTCGTGGCGTCCTTGCTTTCGATCCTCGTGCTTCTGGCATATTTTCTGACCTTTTACTTAAGTGCGCGAGCGTTTGGGCTTGATGTGCCCGTGGTGGAGTTCTTTGCCTTAATGCCAGCTGTCGACATCATCTCAGCGCTGCCGATCAGCCTGGGTGGCTTCGGGGTCCGGGAGCAATTGTTTGTCACTTTGTTGGCGGATCTTTGGGAAGTTCCGGCAGCCCAGGCGGTCTCGATTTCCTTGGGAGGCGCCTTGCTTTCGATGCTGTGGGGGCTCTTTGGAGTGGTGGTGCTCCCGGGCTATCAACGAGCCGCGAGAAGGGTGCTCCGACGATGAGCCCGTTGCTACGCCAGGCGGCCGGACGCTACAAGCGGTGGCCGAGGCTTTACTACTACGCGATCGGCAAGATTGCGCTGGATCCTGCCTATCCGGCTGTAGCCAGAGCTCTGGGGAATTCGACACTTCCCTTGCTCGATCTCGGGTGCGGCATGGGCCTCCTCGCCGCTTATCTGCGCGCCAGCGGACATCGCGCTCCGATTGTCGGCTGGGATGTGGACGAGGAGAAAATCGCGATCGCGAAGACGGTTCTTCCCGGAACCAGCGAGAACTTTCACGCCGGCGACGCGCTCGATTTTTCCGAGCACTTCGGAGATGTCGTCATGCTCGATGTGCTTCACTACTTCAGTGACGAGGATCAACAACAACTGCTGAGAAAGATCGCAGCGAGCATCGCTTTGCAAGGAGTCGCCTTGATTCGGCTCGCGCTGAACGAACCGAATTGGCGCTTCGTCGCGACCAAAGCGGAGGAATGGTTCGTCCAGTTTACAAGATGGATTCCGATGCACGGTGGAAATTTCCCGGCCTGCGATGAAGTCACGCTGATTTTCGCGCAAGAAGGCTTGGAGGTCGAGGTCCGACCGATGTGGGGTTGGACTCCCTTCAACAGCCACTTGTTTACCATCAGGCGCAAAATCTAAGCGCGAATACTGGAGCTGTGAGTGCGTGTCAAAATAGCCTTTTCGGAGCAGGCGCTTCGGTTTATTCTTTTTGGAGGGGAGGTAAGCTTGAGATGAAAACTGTTAATGAAATTCTTGGTGAAAACGAGACTCTACGCGGCGCGGTGAGAGTCCTTACCGGCAAGACACACTCGGGGAAACGCGCCATTTATATTTCAGGAAATCCGGCGGGCTTACGACTTTTGGCCGACATTCTGCGGGCACAAGCCGACGCTGTTGGATGTGGCGGGGGCGAGGCGAGGTATTTCTTTAAGCTCGAGCGCCAATCAGGATCACTATTCTTTGCGACCGATGATTCGGTCGACATCTTTGAAATTCACTGCGACGATCACTACCCGGAAAAGCACGAAACTCCGAGCGTGAGAAAAGATTAAGCGCTCAAAGCGGTGAGAGCCAAGGCCTGGTTCCGCGATGCAGAGAGGACAATAGAGCGGCGTCAGTTGCCTAACATTCTCCGTTGGAAAAGACTTCCGGAGTGGCGAGTCGTTTCTCGAGGACGAGTCTGGTGCCGCGTCGACGCGGCTCATATTTCACATAGTCGAAGACTTGGCGAATAATGTATACGCCGACTCCGCCCGGTCGGACGTCTTCGAGTGGCCGGCTGCGGATGTCCTTCGGATCGCAGGGCCGCCCGTAATCGCGGAGAATAAAGCGGACTCGATCGTGCAGACGTTCCATCTCCAGTCGAACTGGCTTGTCGTCTTGGTCGTAGGCATGCCGGATGATGTTGGTACATGCCTCGTCCAGTCCCAGCACGAGAAGTTCAATCGAGGACTCGTTGAAATCACATTTCTTGAGAAATAATCTGGCGCCATGGCGCACTTCCGCCATACGGCAGGAGTGGCTGCTGAAGACAAACTTTGTTTTCACGCTAAGCCTCCCGCCAGAATCGTAAGATCATCGGCTTGCCGGCCCGGTCCACGATGCCGACGTTCGCCTTCGATCAAA
>DATLIT010000378.1:0-3481 GCA_035539295.1 Terrimicrobiaceae bacterium
TCTATCCGAATCTTTTAAGTGCCGAGGACGTGCAGCGGCGTGAACGCATCCTGCTCAAACTGCTGCGACTCGTTCCGAAGGAGTATCAAGCGGGGGTGCGCGAAGGCGAAATCGTCGTGCCGTTGGAATACCGCCATGCGAGGCGATTCACCATCCAGAGCGAGCAAGTCATCAACGAACTCATGCCTGTCTGGCGTGACACAAAAGCGGAGGCACTTGAGCGGAACGGCGCTCGCCTGTTCAACGCGCTCGATGGCATCGAGACGGCCATTGACCGTATATATCCGCTGAGGAAGGTCGAGGATGCCGTTAGCGAAACGGCGGCAATCCTTCAAGATGATTTCGGCCTTTCGCTGAAGCGAGCGGGCATGGCGGCGGATGTGGCGGCGGAAACGGCGCTCGAAATTCAGTCGCTGCTAGGGGAATCTCTGGTGGCCGCCAAGGACGGTCAATGGCGCAAGGCAGAAGCGGCTCGGCTCGACGCATACGTGAATTTTGATCTGGAAATCGAAAAGCGCACTATGCCGCGCGATCCGATACTAGCCCTGCGTGGGGAGCGAGCCTTTCTTGATGGACAATCCAACGAGCCGGGAATTAAGGCGGTGTTGGATTCCCGGCTCTCGGGCGCCGCTCTCGACGCCGCTTATCAACGCGCCCACGACACGCTTGATGAGTGTGTCGCGCTTCTGCGGGTCGGCCTCTCGCCTATGGCAGCCGTGGTCAGCGCGGTACTGATTGTAGTTCGCGAAGGCATCGAAGCCGTGGTCATACTTGCAGCGCTGCTCGCCGGACTTCGTGGATCGGAGAATGCCCAAATCCGCAGGCGCATCGGCGCGGGGGCATGGCTAGCGCTCGCCACGAGCGTCGGACTTTTTGTCGCTTCGCGCAACTTGCTGCAAGGACTCTCCCGTTATGGGGAAACGCTGGAAGCAGTGATCTCCGTCATTGCGGTGATCATTCTGCTCATGGTGAGCAATTGGGTCTTTCACAAATATTATTGGACGGGCTGGAATGCCAAACTGCGCGATTTAAGCAGGTCGGCCCAAAGGCAGCACGCGCCACTGGCGGAAACGATGGCGCTGGTCGGGGTGGGGTTCATGACTATTTTCCGGGAGGGCTTTGAAACGACTCTGTTCATGCAATCACTCATTCTCGAAGCTGGCATGCCTTCGGTATTGATTGGGCTAGGCATCGGAGCCGGATTGATCGCGGCGATGGGATTCATGGTCTTCTTGATCGGAGCGAAGCTGCCCTATCGAAGGATGTTGGTTTTTACCGGCGGATTAGTGATTTTCGTGCTCTTCACCTTCGTTGGCTCAACGGTGAGACTCTTTCAAACCGTGGGCTGGCTGACGGTGCATCCGATCGCTGGACTACAGCTTCCGCCATGGACCGGTCTTTGGCTCGGACTTTATCCGACTTGGGAAGGCGCGCTAATTCCATTCGCCGCCCTTGCGTATATCGGACTCATGTGGCTGTGGGTAAGACTCGCTTCGCAGAAGTTCAAAGTTTCGCCTCAACCGGTCCTCGCGTGAACATAAGGAAGCACGGGCGGCAGCTGTGACGCATCAGATTACAAAATGGTTTGACGTTAAGCGCCAACTCGCCTGCAGGCGGATGCCCATGAGGAAATCACGCTTCGGGATGTTGAAGCACTCTTTCTGAGAGTTGTGCCACTAAGGAACCACAAACAAAAGCCATGACTATATCCATTGACGACCTGGTGCCTTCAGTATTGAGCGCTTTGCTCTCTTTAGCATTCCTTCTAACCATTGGAACAGATAGTTCCGCCGAAAATTCCACGGATCGTAGACCCCTAAAGAATGTGACCGACATCCAGCACATTATTGTCATTTACCAGGAGAACTGGAGCTTCGACTCACTTTACGGGCACTTTCCTGGGGCGAATGGATACGCCAATTGTTTTGATACCCTTCCGCAGCTCGATGTGAAGGTCAACCCGCCCTATTCGTCGCTTATCTATGAGACGCCCTCTCCGCTTGCCGGGTCTCCGCTGGCGATCGACCCCCAGTTCCCATCTGTTGAGGGGAGGCTTGCACTCGCATCGCATCAAAATCTTGCCCTGCCGTTGATTCCTTACGATCTCACGAAATACATCGCTGCCAATGCGATCACCGGAGACCTCGTGCACCGTTTCTATCACCAGCAACTGCAGATCGACAACGGCGCACTGGAACAAAAGAACGGTGACCTCGACAAGTTTGTTACCTGGAGCGACAATCCGGGTTTGGTTCTTAGCTATATAGACGCGACCGATTTACCGGAAGGCAAGCTCGCTCGGCAATACACGCTTTGCGACAATTTCTTCCATTCGGCCTACGGTGGGTCGTTCCTAAACCACCACTGGTTAATCGCTGTAGCGACCCCTCCGTGGACCACGGAAATTCCACTCGGTTGGCGGTCAAGCTACGATAGCGCGGCAAAGATCCTAAAGGATAATCAACTGAGCTTCGATGGAAAATACGCGGTGAACAATATCCAACCGCTTTTGGCTCCGTTTTCGCCGGGCACCGTGACTTCGAAGCGGCTGCTGATCAACAACACCGACCCCCATCAGCCTGGTTATACACCGAATATCGGAAATCGGCTTGATGCCGCCGGCATTGATTGGCGTTGGTATGCTGGCGGCTGGAAGGATGCGCTAATCAACAATGTTACAGCCAGTGGCAAGCTGTTCCAATTTCATCATCAGCCCTTTGCTTATTACACGAAATATGCTCCTTTTACAACTGCTCCGACCGATAACTACACAGAACTGAATCCGCCTAAGCTCAATCCCGCCACGACGGGGCCCAAGGCGCATTTGCAGGACGAGCAACAATTTTTCGACGACGTGACTTCGGGCAACCTGCCTCCTGTGAGCTTTATCAAACCCTTGGGCCCCAGCAATGAGCACCCCGGCTACACCGATTTGGTCACTGGGCAACAACATGTAGCCGAGCTTGTTGCCGCCGTACAAAAGAGCAAGATTTGGAAGAACTGTGCGATTATCATCACATACGATGAAAATGGAGGCCGCTGGGATCACGTGATCCCGCCGGTGCGGAAGGACTGCTGGGGAGTTGGCCTGCGCGTTCCCACAATCGTCATCTCGCCTTTCGTGCAACAAGGTCACATCGACAGCACTGAGTATGAAACCGTCTCTATCTTGAAGCTGATTGAGAGGCGCTTTAAGCTCGCCCCGCTGTCTGCTCGCGATAAGGATCCGGAGATCAATGATCTTACACACGCGCTAGGTTTATAGTGGCGTTGAAGCTAAAAGGACACTCGCCATGCGCGTCCGGATGGCGCGATTTAAATGGATAAGACGCCCACGACCCTGCGCGTCATTCGCTCGGGAAGCGACCTTCGTGCATACGTGACCTTAAAAACACGATCGAAAATTCAACGCAACTTCGCCAATGTCTCCCGTCCGCGACGCTTGGTTTCCGGATCGTCTTTCTCTGCGTCCGGCATTGCC
>DATLIT010000379.1:0-3601 GCA_035539295.1 Terrimicrobiaceae bacterium
ATCAAAGGGAACGCGACGCAGCGCGGATGCGAGCTCGAGCTTTTCCAGCCACGAAAATCTGGAAACATGGATTGCACGTTTTGTCTTGATTGCATCAAGGCATGTCCCCACGAGAATGTCGGAATCGTCGCGGTTCTGCCCGGCCATGACCTGATCGAAGACCGACCACGTTCGTCGGTAGGCCGGTACAGCACGCGCCTGGACCTCGCTGCGCTGGTTCTCGTCCTAACCTTTGGAGCGTTTGCCAATGCAGCCGGAATGGTGGCGCCGGTGCTAGCTGCGATTTCGAAGGCTGCCAGCGCGCTGAATTTTTCCTCAGATCTCGGCGTTGTCACCCTGCTGAGCGTTCTCGTTCTGATGATTATTCCGGCCGCGATGGCGACCGGAGCAGCGCTTTGGAGCAGCGCAGTTGCCGGCAAAGTGTTGAAGGAAAATCTATGCCGTTTTTCGTTGTCGTTGGTCCCGATCGGATTCGCGATGTGGCTGGCGCATTTTACCTTTCATTTCTTTACGGCCGCGCTCACGCCGATCCCGGTGCTCCATCGAATCGCGCATGAGCTCGGAGTTACTCGGGCCGAGCCGGTGTGGTCAGTAAATTCCCTCGCCTTTTACAACCTGCCGGGCTTCGAACTATTCTTGCTCGACTTAGGCCTTTTGCTCTCGCTCTACGTTGCCTGGCGGATCGCTGGGCAGATGGGCTCAGCTCGCCGTTTCTCGACGTTTGTCCCCTGGGGTCTGCTCGCGGCGTCACTTTATGCAGCGGGCGTTTGGATTATCTTTCAACCCATGGAAATGCGCGGAATGATGATGCACTGAAAATCATGCGAAGGCCTTTCTCCGCGGCTCTGGTCCTGCTTTCCCTATGGGCGACGTGCTGCTACGGCGACGGAGGGGCCATCATTGCGCGCCAGACGATTGGCGGTCTGCAGCTGACTGTCTTTGCCTCCCCGGCGCCAGTTCGCGCCGGGCCGGTGGATGTAAGCGTCCTTGTGCAGAAAGGCGAGAAGCCGATTCTTGATGCCGCCGTCGATATTTCCTGGAAAGCGAACTCCGCTTCTTCAGCCGACTGGCTGCCTCCGTGCTGCACGATGGAATCCCCCACTGAAGGAATACCTGCGCTCCGCGGCCATTCGAATAATCAGTTCCTCTACTCCGCAATCGTTCCCATCAAGGCAGCCGGACCGTCAGTGCTTAGGATCCGGGTGGTGGAGGCTGAAAGAGAGGTTCTGCTCTCGTGTGATCTTGATGTTCGACGTCCCTTGCCGCCGCCGCTCACTTTTTGGCCATGGCTGGCATTTCCTCCGATCGCGATTGCCGGGTTCGTGCTCCACCAGAGGCTCTCTCGACCCCGGCAACGAAGCTCGATACCAGACCTGAAAACTCTTTCATCTAATTAGAAGAGTTCTCTTCGAATCGGCCGGTGTTCACGCGTATCTTTTTGTTGTCGCTCCCGGTTAGCGCCTTTTAAATCTGTTATCAGATGTCTCAGGACAAATCGCTTCCGGCCTCTTACGCAATCTTCATCCTGGTCGTGATCGCCGTCGGTGCATTGCATCTCACGACGGTGTTTGTCACGATTCTGTTCGCCTATCTTGCGCTTCGTGCGCTCTCCTTTGGAAAATACAAGTGGGTCTCTATCGGCCTATTCCTGATAGTTCTTTGCGTGCTGTCTTATGGTTTCGCGTTCTTTGTCAGGCATGCCGTCAAGGCACTCCCGGAGATAGCATCGACGACCATCCCGATAATTGTGCGGTTTGCGACCGAGCGTGGAATCGTGCTGCCCTTCACGGATATGGAAAGTCTCAAGTCGCTACTCATCGAAAGCATTCACGAGACGGCTGTCTATCTGGGAGGGTACGCAGGCGTGGCGACAAAGGAATTCCTTTTGGTCATCGTGGGAGTAGTCGTAGCGGTTAGCATTTTCATCAATCCCACTCTCGATCTCGATCAATCCCCCCGGCCCCTCAATATCTACTCCCTGCACTGCGCACGAGTGGCAGAGCTCTTCCGATCGTTCTACGAAAACTTCGAAAAAGTCATGAGTGCACAGGTGATTATTTCCGGCATTAACACCGCTCTGACATCGGTGTTTGTCTATGCCACCTCGCTTCCTTATGCCGCCATTGTTGTCGTTCTTACGTTCCTGTGCGGATTACTGCCGGTGATCGGCAACATTATCAGTAACACGATAATCGTTGGCATAGCCTTCACGATCTCTCCACAGTTTGCCGGCTGGGCGCTCGTCTTTTTGATTTCGATCCACAAGTTGGAGTATTTTTTGAATAGCAAAATCATTGGCGGTCGGATCAGGCACCCGATGTGGCTTACACTTCTAGCACTGCTACTCGGGGAGCGACTCCTTGGGATACCCGGCCTCATCCTCGCGCCGGTGGTCCTCAGCTTCATTAAGGTGCAAGCCTCCAAGTTCGAGGTGAAAGACTCGCTCGAACCACCCAGGCGCGTCCCGGTTCGAGTCCAGCGCTGAGGTTATTCAACGCCGTCGTTGTACGGCGGCTTCCCCGCCAGCCGCGCCGAGGTGGGCCACGCCGACCCCGAGAAGGCCTACAAGCGACAGATCAGCAACTCTCGCTCGTAAATGAGTTCCTTGGGCAGGTGATCATGGAGTTTTAGGAAGAGCTCTTCATGGCCAATGACCTCCCTCTGCCATGCCTCGTCGTCAACGCGCTGAATCTCATCGAAATCGCCGCGCGAGAACTCGAGACCTTTCCAATCCATGTCTTCGTACTTTGGCTGCCAGCCGAGCGGCGTTTCCTTGGCCAACGCGCGACCGCGAACGCGATCGACGACCCACCTCAACACCCGCATATTCTCTCCAAATCCCGGCCAGAGAAACTTTCCGTCGGCGTCTTTGCGGAACCAATTGACGAGAAAGACCCGAGGGGTCTCGCTGAGCGAGCGCTGCATCTTGATCCAATGGCGGAAGTAGTCGCCCATGTGATAGCCGCAGAAGGGAAGCATGGCCATCGGATCGCGTCGGACTTGTCCCAAGCCGCCCGCCGCCGCCGCGGTCATCTCTGACCCCATCGTGGCTCCCATGTAAACCCCTCCGCTCCAGTTGAAGGACTGACAAACAAGCGGCAGCGTGCTGGCGCGGCGTCCGCCAAAGATGATCGCTTTGATCGGGACGCCGGCCGGGTCTTCCCAAGCGGGATCGATGGTTGGGCATTGCGCCGCGGGTGCCGTGAAGCGGGCATTCGGATGAGCCGCCTTCGCGCCCGTCTCCTTGGCGATTTTGGGTGTCCATGGCTTACCTTGCCAGTCGGCGCATTCGGCGGGGGGCTCGTCAGTCATGCCTTCCCACCAGACGCCGCCCTCTGGAGTGAGACCAACGTTTGTGAAGATCGTGTTTTTCGCGAGGGCAGCCATGGCATTGGGGTTGGTCTTGGCGGAGGTTCCGGGCGCAACACCGAAGAAACCCGTCTCGGGATTGATGGCGCGAATGCCGCCGTCAGTATCCGGTTTCAGCCAGGCGATATCGTCGCCGACAGTCCAGACTTTCCAACCGGCTTTCTGAAAGTGTGGCGGCGGGATGAGCATCGCGAAATTTGTCTTGCCGCAAGCGCTCGGAAAGGCTGCAGCC
>DATLIT010000380.1:0-6901 GCA_035539295.1 Terrimicrobiaceae bacterium
CTACGAGGGTCATCTGTAGAAGAGCGGCCGGCTCTCGAGCGTCTGTCCAAAAGGTCTGAGAGACTTCATCCCGAGAGGATCCTTGTATCAGCTTCACCGGTGACAGGCGAGGCACGCTGACGCCGAGACCATTCACCGGAAAGCGAAACATGAAAGCATGGAATGAGATTTACTTATTACGGGGGCTTCGACTGGGCGCACGATCATCACGATGTGGTCATCGTCGATCGCAGGGGGCACATGATGGACGACTTTGCCATCCAGCACACGGCCGAAGGTTGGCAGCGCTGGCGCGAGCAAGTGGCCGTGCTGGGCGCGAAAAAAAATAGCGGTATGTGTGGAGACCAGCCACGGCATGGTCGTCGAGCAGTGACTGGAAAGTGGAATTACGGTTTATCTCTCCACGCCAGCAATCAACTCAAACACGGCTCCTGGGTCCTCACCTTACAGAGCTCCTGATCCCTCTCCGCCATGTCCACAACTCCCAACAAAAAACAATTTGAAACACAGAGAACATCTACAGTTGCGCTCGGCCACGAAAGCGTCGTCGGTCCTGGCGCGGCTAGGGCTCAGGCGTGAAGATCAGGGTATGGCTAACGGGCTTAACGGCGGCGCGTGCAGAGGATTCCAATTCGCGGACTCTCTCCAGAGTTGTTTTGTCCCACGAACTTTCTCGTCCGCGCCAACCATTGGCCAAACTTCTCCAGATGCTGTGGACGCCAGTCGTTTCATATTGCTGCTGCTTCGAGACGGCATTTTCGACCGCCTTGAAGGGACCGCTGAATGGGTTGTCTAAAAATTCAGAGGAGAGATTCACGCCATTGGCCAGCTCCGCCGCATCGAAAATCTTGGACCACTTTCCCCACCTTACCTCGACTCGTGATGACGAAGTACCGGTAACGATCAGCTGCAACCGATTCAGCTCCGCATTAAACGGAAGCACCTCGAGAATCCCGCGCGTGCTCTCCGAATCGTTCGGTTCTCCGTAGAAACAGAAGGGATAGCGTATGGACTCGATTTCGACTCCGCCATCGACGAAAGAGAGCAGACGATGTCCTTCGCTGAGAGTCGCCTGCCTGGCGGCGAGGTCGATCCTGTAAGTCCCGATAGTTCCTTCGCATCCCAAGGCCTTGAGAAAGGCATAAGCAATGATCAAGTGGCCGTTGGCAGCGGGGTGGACGCCATCGGCCCCGGCGACGTGGTAGCCAGGCCCAAACCTCGCTTTCGCCTTCTCCATCACTTTGAAAAAGAGCCCATGAACGTCGGCGAATCGCACACCTTCTTGAGCAGCGACTTCGCGGGTAATCTCAGCAAGGTCGCGAAGCGTTCGCTGATTGTATTCCTCGGCGTTAGTCCAAACTGGGCCGTTCTTATCGAATGAGTCGCTATCCACTGCCCCGGGCGAACCGACAACAATGAGTCGGACGCCGCCACCTTTGAGCCTCTGCACAATCTCGGTCGTAGCACCTCGATACGCCGCTTGCCGTTGCGGATCGGGGGGCCCGTAGCCGCCGTCATTCATTCCGTAGTACGTTGTTGCCACGGTTGGCCGAAACGGCAGCACGTCAGATTCGATCCGATTAAGGAACTCCCAGGAAGTTTCGCCGCTCAACCCAAATTGGTGGGTGCGGACATCGCTTACCGGTTGACACGCGAGCAGGTAGGCTTCGATGAAAGCCGAATAGAGGCTCTGTTCGGTGATCGAATCACCGCAAATTGCAACGACATCGCCGGGCCGCAGGTCGTCGGACGCGGACAGTGAGACCTGACCGGAAAAGAGACCAAAGAAAAGGAATTGAGCCGTCGACCAAAAGCGCCGCGTCATCCGGCAAGACGAAGTGATTGGACTACCGGCTTCCTTAAGCCGGCGCTTACTTGACCTTGAGCAATTCCACTTCAAAGATCAGGGTTTCGTCGGGACCGATCACTCCACCTGCTCCCCGCGAACCATAGGCGAGGTTCGGAGGAATATAGAACTCGTACTTCGCGCCCTCCTTCATCAGCTGGACACCTTCAGTCCAACCAGGAATGACACGGTTCAGCGGAAACTCGATCGGCTTTCCGGACTTGTAGGAGCTGTCGAACTCTTTGCCGTTGATAAGTGTGCCGCGGTAATTGACGACGACGACATCTGTCGCCTTCGGGTTCCTGCCAGTCCCCTCCTTCAGCACCTTGTATTGAAGACCGGAAGCTGTCGTGGTTATGCCAGGCTTGGTCGCATTCTCCTTGAGAAAACGCTGGCCCTCCTGAGGGCCTGACTGCGCCGTCGCCAGCGATACAAAGCCGAGCGCGAAAGCAATTGTTAGTGAAACGATACGCATGAAGGCACCACTACGTCAGAACAAGCTTGCGGGCAACATTGCGCTCAATAGGGGCCGCGGATGAGAGGATGCACTTTGGCCTGGTAATAGTTCGCCAGACGTTCATGCAGCGGCTGGCTAAGAGGAGGCAGGTCGGAGATACTCGCGTTGGCTCGCGCCTGATCCGTAGAAGTGGCCCCGGGGATGATCACCGAAACCTCCTCATGGTCGAGGATCCAGCGTTGCGCGAATTGTGCCATGGTGAGCGCTTGGGGCACAAAGTCTCTCAAATCTTCTGACAACTCGACACCCCTCTCGAAGGGCAGGCCGGCAAAAGTTTCCCCGACATTAAACTGCTGTCCGTCCCGGTTGTAGGAGCGATGATCGGTGGGCGCAAACTTCGTCTCCTTGTTAATTTTTCCGGATAGTAAGCCGCTGGCCAGAGGCAGCCTTACGATGATGGCAACTTCCTTCTCCTTGGCGTGAGGAAAAAGAGAAACGATCGGCTTCTGGCGAAAAAGATTGAAGATGATCTGGAGCGAAGCCAGGTCGGGTTGCTCGAGACAAAGCAACGCTTCGTCCATCGATTCGACGCTCGCACCGAAACTCTTGATCTTGCCCTCTTTCTGACACTTGCGCAGCCACTCAAAAATTTCGCCCTGGCGCATGACTGCGGTTGGAACGCAATGGAGCTGGGTCAAGTCGAGTGCCTCGACGTCGAGCCGGCGCAACGATGCTTCGATCGCGTTGCGCACCCCGCTTTCGGAATACTTGTCCGGGTAAAGGTCCTGCATTCGGCCAAGCTTGGTGGCTACGAAGATCGGCTCGGAGGTTTGCTTCAAAAAGCGCCCGATCAGGCTTTCGCTGCGACCATTCCCATAGACGTCAGCCGTATCAAAGAATGTCACCCCGGCCTCGACGGCAGCGGCGAGGATGCCGAGCGCCTTCTCGTCCGAAACGTCTCCCCAATCGGCGCCGCCGAGCTGCCAACAACCCAGACCAACTTCCGATACTTCTGCGCCAGTCTTGCCAAATATACGCTTTTTCATGTGCTTAAGTGTTTAGAGCTAATCCACAGCTTTCCGGAAAAGGTCCCCGGAGTGCAAGCGCGGAGAGTATCGCACTCTACGGACGATGCCACGGCGGTTCCATCGGTGACTGGGAGAAATTTGCTAAAAGAATGATGCAACCGGCGCTCAGGGGGCCCAACAAACATTCAACGCGCGGCGGCGATTTGAGGGATTTTCGGCGCCGGGACACCGCTACAGCAATCAATCGCCACGCTTTTCCGCAATCATTTCAGACCAGTTCGCCAAGGTCCTCGGGCGATAGCTGCTCGAGAGCCCTCTCTGCGTCCACTGTTCCCTCGAGCAGCTCACGTTTTTTCTCCTGCATGCGGACGACGCGCTCTTCCACAGTGTCACGGGCGATGAGTTTGATCGAGGTGACCACGCGCCGCTGGCCGATGCGGTGAGCGCGATCTGTGGCCTGTGCTTCGACAGCCGGATTCCACCAAGGGTCGAAGTGAATGACGGTGTCGGCCGCGGTAAGATTAAGTCCCACACCGCCAGCCTTCAGGCTGATGAGAAAAACCGGAATGCTTGCGTCGCTTTGGAAACGCACGACGACCGCCTGACGGTCTCGGGTGGCGCCATCGAGGCGACAAAACGAAATACCCGCTTTCTCGAGGGCCTCCGCGATGATGTCGAGCATGGCCGTGAATTGACTGAAGACCAAGGAGCGGTGACCGCTATCGATTGCTTCTTGGAGGAGCTCGAGCAGGGCATTGAGTTTCGCAGACGAGGCGGCGCCCTCCTTACCCAGCAGCCGCAGATCGCAGCACGCCTGTCTCAACCGAAGAAGGGCGGTCAACACCCGCATGCGAGCTGCGCCGGAGGATTGCTGGCGAAGCTGATCGATCTGGACGCGCGCGGCGACCTGAAGCTCCGTGTAGGCAGATTTCTGTTCGGGACTTAATTCTATCTCCAAGACTTGCTCAATTTTGTCCGGGAGCTCGGAAAGAATTTCCTTCTTGCGGCGCCTCATCAGATAAGGGCGCAGGCGCCGGGCGAGCCGATGCCAGGGCGCCCCGCGTTCCCCGTTTAAGAGCGGGGTTTCATAGCGGTCTTTGAAATCACGACGGCTACCGAGGTAGCCAGGAAGCAAAAACTCGAAGAGAGACCAGAGGTCACGCAACGAGTTCTCCAGGGGAGTTCCCGTCAGGATGAAACGACTCTGCGCCTGCAGTGCGCAGGCAGCCCGGGCGTTTTGGCTATCCGGGTTTTTGATGTGCTGGGCCTCGTCCAGCACCACGGCAGAGAAAGCCATGCGCTTGTAGTACTCGATATCACGCCGCAAGAGGGCATAACTGGTAATGACCAGACGCGATGTAACCACATCCGCGAAGCGTTTCTCGCGGTCCGGACCGTCCAGCACGAGCACCGGTAGGTCCGGCAGGAAATGCGCCGCTTCGCTCTTCCAGTTCCACACGAGCGAGGACGGGCAAACCACCAGGATGGTGCCGGCAAGGACTTCAATCAGCGCGAGCGTCTGCACCGTCTTGCCGAGGCCCATTTCATCTGCCAATAAGGCTCCCTCTCCGTGGTGCGCGCGCTCCAACAACCAGGCGGAACCTTGGACTTGGTACGGCCGCAGCTTGTCCTTCATGCTGCCGAGCCCGGTTTCCGGAGTGCCTAGAGAAAAGCCCGAGTCCGAAGCTTCGCTTCCTTTCCACGAGGCGATGCTGGCTTCGAGGTATCCTCGCTGGAGGTGCGGGATGCGATAACCTCCGGTCTGCTGCCGCGGATCACAGTCGCGCAAGACTTCTTCCAAGTCCGCAGCGAGTTGAGAATCCACCACGGCCGTTTTTCCGTCTTTCAGGCGAACGTAGCCTCGTCCGGTTTGAAGAAGTCGATTCACGTCGGCTGACGAGAAGACCGCTTCTCTGCCCGCGCTGTAGTGGACATGGAAGTCCAGCCAGCCGTCGCTCTGTTCCCGAATGGCAAATTGGGGCTCCAAGCGAACAAAGTCGCGAGTGACATGCCGAAAGCGCTCACCTTCGGTCACCTGCCACTTTTGGCGAAGCCCTGGCAGTCCGGCCGAAAAGAAGCGCATGACAGCCTCCTCGCCTCGGAGCACCGCTTTGCCATTGTCCTCGTCGAATCCAGAGCGTAACAATTCCTCGAGCGCCTCGGTCTCGCGCGCGCCATTGGCAACATCAGGTTGGCTATAGCGAAAGTGAATTTCGGCTTCGAGGTGTCGCAGCGAACCCTCCAGCGTGAGCTCGACCCGCGGTTCCTCGTCGGTGTGCCGGTGCGAGGGAGCGGGCCTCGTGATCGGATCATGCGTCGCCGCCATCTGCCTGCTGGTGACTGGTTTGATCACCTGCAGCCCGATCGCTAGCGAATGCGCGCAGATGATTCCCCTCACCCGCGAATCGCGACACGAACAGAGATTCTCGACATCGATCGCGTTCCGCAATTTCAGCCCCGCAAGAAAAGACTTGCCTCCCTCCGTGAGCCTGCCCTTGAGCCACGGCGGCTCGTAGCTCGCTTCCAGGACGCGACCCGCGGCGTGGAGTGCCCTGGCCTCCCTAAACGCCTGCCAGCCTCCCATCGCGATAAGAAATTTCTCAGTGAGTTCCACAATCCGGTGCCCGCAGCGGAATGACCAATAGCGCAAAAACCTAGCACGTCCATCGTCCTCCTCCGAATCGCCATTATGCCACCGGACACGCGGTTGCACGCGATCGGTTGTAGCGGCGGTGTTCCCACCGCCGGGCAGACCCTCTACCGTGGGGACAGGGTCGCTACAAATGCGTTCCGAGCTGCGATAGGGTGGGAACGACCATATCCGGGCTTGCACGGACGGACTGTTCTATCCAAGTTCCAAGGAGAACAATGGCTATGGTGGTCAAGCGTCCGAAACTGACTCTCGCCGAGCGGCTCTATTTGCCGGCGATAGCTACCGGACTCGCGATCACCCTAAAGCACCTCAAACACCTTGTTTCGGGGAAGACGCATGCGACGATGGAGTATCCGGAGCAGCGATGGGACGCCCATCTTCCGCCTTGGTATCGCGGCGCCCCGGCACTTGTGAAGGACGAGCATGGCAAAGATCGCTGCGTGGCCTGCCAGCTGTGCGAATTCATCTGCCCCCCGCGAGCCATCACTATCATTCCCGAGGAGATCTCTTCTTCGGATCGCTGGGCCAAGGTGGAAAAGCGCCCGAAGTCATTCGACATCGACATGATTCGCTGTATCTATTGCGGCCTGTGCGAAGAAGTCTGCCCTGAGCAGGCGATTTTCCTCAAAAAGGAGTATTCGATCACCGGCTACACGCGCCAGGAGATGATCCACGACAAGGACAAGCTCTACGAGATTGGCGGAGTGGTCGAGGGGCTGGTCTATAAGTGGAACGAAAAGAAATAGCACTGTCCACGCGACGCTGCTAAAACCCTTTCGCTCCTCCGTTCTTTATGCAGCTCGCACTGTTCTGGATTTTCTCCCTGCTCATGCTCATCTTCGGAGCGGCCGTCATTTTCCTGCGCAATCCGGTGTCGAGCGCGTTGAGCCTGGTGGTCTCCCTTGTCTTCATGGCGG
>DATLIT010000381.1:0-4417 GCA_035539295.1 Terrimicrobiaceae bacterium
GTTATAGCCCGCGGGATCTTTGATGCGTTCGCCCAACGGCTCTGCGATTATTCCGCCGCAGCCGATACAGCTTATCCCCTTGCTCGCGATGTCCGCCTGGTCTCGGTGAAGGTGTGGGAAACAGCCTCGTCGTGGGCGGAATACCTAGCCTAACTCCATGCACCGACGCGCCGAAGGTATGAAGGATGTCCAAAATAGCGCGGACACCCGCGGCATCGCCATAGACCAGGTCGGGATCACCAATCTCCGGTATCCCATCGGCGTAAAGGATCGCGATGGCAAGGCCATGGCCACGGTGGCTGACATTTCGATGTCCGTTCACCTCCCTCACCACTTCAAGGGAACCCACATGAGCCGGTTCCTCGAGATACTCTCAAAACACGAAGACGAGATCACGCTGCGCAGCCTTCCCGCAATTCTTCACGAACTAAAGAAGCGCCTCGAGGCCGAGAGCGCGCACATGGAGGTGTCCTTCCCCTATTTTATCGACAAGGCTGCCCCAGTGAGCGGCGCGCGCGCAAAGATATGCTGCCAATGTACTTTCTTGGTGTCCTGCAACGGGAGGAAAAGCGACATCGCGCTGCGCGTCGTTGTCCCGGTCACCACACTCTGCCCGTGCAGCAAGGAAATCAGCGACTACGGAGCACACAACCAACGCGGGCACGTTACAATCGAGGTGCGGCCGCGAAAGGCCAGGCACGGCTGGGCATGGATCTGGATCGAAGAGCTGGTCGAGATCGCCGAGAGATCCGCCTCAGCCCCTGTCTATGCGCTCCTCAAGCGCCCCGATGAACGCCACGTCACCATGCAGGCCCACGACAATCCCGTCTTCGTCGAAGACCTCGTGCGAAATGTTTCCCTTCTCCTCCAGCGAGACAAGCGCGTCACCTCTTTCGTCGTCCGCGCCGTGAACCAGGAAAGTATCCATGCTCACGATGCCTTCGCACAGGTGACTTGGAAACGTCGAGCAACACGTTGACGATAGCCTCGGCGAAAGTTTCTATGTCTCAAATAAAGCGGGGGGCAAAGCACGGATTGAGCGGCGAGCCACATCTGACAGGGGGTTCTCGAAGTCGATCAAACCGATCAAACGCGATCCCGACAAAAGACGAGGATCCGTTTGCTATGGTCCGCCGGATAGGGATAGTCGATGGTTTCGACGTGGCAAAAACGGGACCGCAAGGCCACCAGAAAAGGCATCCAGGTGATAGCCTTCGGGCAATGGATTCGGCTCCGGCTGCGATCGGCCAAGCCCGTTGGGCATGAATTCGGTGATCAACAGGTGTGTGGTATACCGAGCCAATGTTTCTGCTATAGGGCGAAGGGAAACTGTTCGGTGAGGTAGAGGTGGTGCGCTAAGGCCAAGACGCAATCTCCCTTGGGTAGCGTATCTGTTCTGTTCGTCCGGGCTTCGTTTGCGAGCGACTCGGCCGCCCAGTGCGGACGATCGTTATGAAGCATCGCCTGAACTACGTTATCCCCTGCCTCCGGCACCGCCCTGTCATGAATGGGCACACTAACCGTATGGCCTCTGACCAGGAGACCCTAAAATTCCCCGATCTTCGCGTCCCTTGGTTGGTTTGCACCATCCATAGTTGCCAATCATCGGCAAATCCACGGTGCGATCCGCAAGCTCGGTTTTTCGATACTGGTAGACTCGTTTTGGGAATGCCGCAGCAGATCTATGACAGCGGGCCAGAAAGAAACCAATATGTTTATCGACTGTCGGCAGCTGATGGGGAGTGGTCAACGGCAGTTTCGACGCACCTGGCAAATTTGCGGAGGCAGTTTTTTGAAGCGGCTTCCCTGAGATTATCACGAGAGGATTGCGACAAGTGCGTTGCCGCTATAATGCGCGGACGCGTTTTAGAACAGCTATCGGTCGCATACGGGGTATCTTTTCGACAAAGTGATTTTCACTTGTCACGGTGGCGGCAAATATCGAAAAGGACAACAAGATGAACTCGTGCCTAGACCTATTTGACAGGCCCCCGGCGTTTCCCGTGCAAGTGAGTGAGCGATAAGGAAGACCTCTTTACCGAGAGCCATTTGCTGCGGCGCGCGATTTTGGATCTTTCGCGCCGGAAAGTTCAGCTGATCGATCACGCGATCCTCCCGCTTCCAATCCGGAAATCTGCGCCTTCAGAATCTTCGGCGCCGATCGATGTTGTAATCACTCCCAACGAGATTACGCCTCTTCATGGGACTGGTGTGCTGATCTCCCGGATATTTGGCGAAAAGGAGCAGATCTTTTCCCTGCGTTCACGGAACGATTACGGTGAGCACTCCTTCGGTACCGTAAACGTTTGTCTTACGCACTCCGGTCTTTCCCGAAGCGAAGCCTACTCCAACGTGGTGCAATCGCTCTCCGGCCGGACACCCCAAAGGGCTCTCTGCGTTCCATTTTTTTCCGACGATGCTCTCTCCGCCCTGGCTGTCAGGCAGACCTACGGTGTTCCACTGTGCACCTACATTATGGACGACAACAATGTCGCCAGCCGGGGAATTTCCGACGATCTCATGACGGAGTTGCTGGAAAATTCGACTCTTCGGCTAGCCATCTCTTCCGAGCTGAGGGAGGCCTACGAGGAGAAGTATCACCTCAAATTTTGGCTCCTACCCCCCGTGGTGGATCCGAAAGCCATTGCCGCGACGGCCAATGATCCAAAGAGAGAGTTTAGGGACGCTAAACGCGGCATCCTGATCGGCAATATCTGGAGCCGGACCTGGCTGAGTGCCCTGAGGGCCACGATGCGCAATTCGGGACTCCGGGTGGACTGGTATGGCAAGCTCCAGGAGTGGCTCAAAGTCTCGGTCGAGGAGCTTTCGGAAGACGGGATCGACGCCCGCGGTTTTATCGCGGAGAGCGAACTCGCCTCCCTCTGCCGCTCGTACCCCTACGCGCTGATTCCCTCGGGCACTCTCGATCACCGGGAGGATCATCCGGCCGTGGCCCGATTCAGTCTTCCCTCCCGAATGCCCTTCATCCTCGCCGCCTGCAACACTCCCATGATCGTTCTTGGGAGCAGCGCCACGGCCGCGGCGCGATTCGTCGAGCGGCTGGAAGTCGGGATCGCGGCAAGTTACGACGCCAGAGCATTTCAGGAGGCGGTTGAAATAGTGTCGTCGAGACAACAGGAGTTCCGGGAGCGCGCCGTCAAACTGGCGGAACGCTTCAGCGCGCGAAACGTCGCCAGCTGGATCTGGAAGTCGCTCGCTCTCGGGCAGGCCTGCGACTCGAGATTCGAAGGCGTGATGCCCAGAATGGAATCGGACCGTGTCTCTTTCCTGGAATCGCCCGCCCCAAAGGGCATCCGGCGGGATTTGGTGCCGGCCTACCAGGCGATGAGCAGGCTCAAGAACGGCGGCCTGAATCCCGATTTTGTTATCGACGTAGGGTCGTCAACCGGCGCTTGGTCCGATGCGGTTCAAAGGATCTTCGAAAACGCGCGGTTCGTCCTGGCCGATCCCTTGAATTCGAAATACGTGCAACCTGCCGAAGCTCCAAAAACCTCAGGCCACGCGCGCTTCGAGCGGGTCGAAGCCGCGGTTTCGAACCGTGCCGGCAAGGCAGAATTTCAGGTATCGCCCGAGCTGCGAGGCAGCTCGCTATCGCGCAGGCCGGACTGCCTTCCTCACGACTCGCTCGAAGTTCGGGTCGTCACCATCGATCAGCTTGCGATTGAGAAAGGGATCTCGGGCCGCGGGATCCTTAGAATCAACGCGTCGGGCGCCGAGCACCTCGTCCTGGAAGGCGCTGCGGACTTCCTGTCCCAGATCGACGTCGTCGTGATCTGGGTTTCGCTTACGGATTGCGGGGCGGCGGCCAGGAGCTTTTCCGGGATTCTGGTTTTGATGGAGAATCTGGGATTCCGCTACTTCGACGATGCGGGCAACTGGAGATCGCCGGTCGATGGAACCCTTCTTCGCAAAGAGGCCGTCTTCCTTCGCAGCGGGCTCCTGGCGCTGCCACCGGCCGCCTAATCCCGGAGTTCGCATGCTTTCCATCCGAGATCTCGCCCGCACCTACCTGAACTATTACAAAAGCGGCGGCGTCAAGTATTCCCTGCAGAACGACGCCGCCATCCTGCGAGCGATCGAGAGCGTTCTAAAAAAGCAATTCGAGACACCGCAGGTTCTTCTGAGCCATATCGAGGCCGCGCTTGCCCAGCAAACGCGCGATCTCAAGGAGTCCGTTGAATGGGGTCGCAGCGTGGAGCAGTTGAAGGAAGCCCTCTCGAAAGTCGACGAACTGCGACAGCAAATCGGCCAATTGCAAAGGCCGTCGCGCCTCGACGAGCTCGCGGATCGTCAGATGCGCCGGGAAGCGGAACTGCTTTTGCTCGGGCACCTGGCGCCCTACCTGGAGAGCAATATCGCTATCGATGTGGGCGCGAATACCGGAGATTCCGCGCAA
>DATLIT010000382.1:0-3178 GCA_035539295.1 Terrimicrobiaceae bacterium
CCCGAAGACAAGCGCACGCAGGTGAAACTCACGGCGCTTGAGCTACAAAGCGGCTCCGAGCACGACCAGGCAGCTGCTCGTGCTTTCCTGGAGTCGCGGGTAACAGACGATGAGTTCGGCCTATTCGCGCTGCGGGCCCTGGCCGCAGATGCCTTGCAGAGAAGCGATTTCGCGGCGGCGCTGATATGGTCCAAGCGGGCCTGTGAAATGCCGCTGGCCGAAGTCTCAGATCGACTGCTCCACGTGGAGGCACTTTTTGCAGCAAAATCGCCATCGTTTGAAAGTTGGCTGGCCGATCTCGAGAGAATCGCGCTGGAAAATACGCCATTCGCTCTGGATGTCGCGAAATGGAAAATGGATGTCCTCGGAGCTGAGGCGGCTTCCCGTTGGCTGGAGCGCCTGCCGCCAAGCACGCGCGAAAACCCTGCAGTATGCGCGCTCCTTGCCGATTGTTATGGCGCCCTTCAACGTTGGAGGGACCTTGAATCGATCGTCAATAAAGCGGTGTGGCGCGAACGCGAGCCGCTTCGCCTTGGTTTGCTCGCTCGGGCTCAAGCCGGGCTCGGAAACGTCCGAAGATCCGAACGCACCTGGGAACTGGCCTTGCAGGAAGCTCAAATATATCCTGCGCAACTGCCTTCGCTTCTCGCGATGGCAAGAACGGACAAGCGCGATGTGCGCCAAGTCTTATGGATGATCGCGGAGCGTGAACCGGAAAACCTCGCTGCTCGGCAGGAGCTCTATCAGGGCTATTGGCAAGAGCGAGATGCAGACGGAATGCTTCGAATGATGGAGCTTGTCCTCAAAGAGCGACCAAATGATCGCGCGGCAAAATACAATGTCGCAGCTTTGCTGCTCGCGACGGGGCGCGGAATTGAGCGCGCGTCTCTCCTCGCAAAGGAACTGTATGAGGACGATCCGATCAGTGTGGGCAACGCTGTCATTCACGGCTTTGGCATTCACCTGCAAGGTGATTCGCGGAAGGCTGCCGCTCTTCTCGACGGCAGGGATGACTTGCACAAACTTGGAAATGATGGCGCGGCATACTATTCGCTCATTCTCGCAGGTTGCGGGCGTGAGGACGATGCACGACGTGTTCTCTCAACTGTCGACCGCGAAGCATTATTGCCCGCTTTGCGCAACTCAGTGAATCAAACGTTCGGAGCGCCTCTGAACAACGCAGTGACGCACCAACCGGATTGAGACGCATGTGCGTTCTCCAAGCGCATGCGCGAGATGGTTTGACTAACCGCCAACGGTAGGGTTTGGCCGCAGCCCTGGGGAGCCGCCGGTGGGCTGTGCGAGGAGAACCGATCGGATGAAGAGCACGCCGGAGGTTCACCGCCCTGTCAAACGACGGTTGGCGAGTGATCGACTCACACCTGGCACCTCGCGGTGTCTCCGGCTGTTGACAGGCATTCTGGAAATGCGGAGACTCGACTTTTCGAACTGGCCGCCGAATCGTGCGCAACTTTCTCATAGCTCTTACGCTTCTTGGTTTGGCTGCTTGTAAGCGCCCGTCGCCGCCCTCGGCAACGTCTGCTCCCACGCCGCAACAGGCGCCGGTGTTGGCGGCAGAGCAACCCCAGAGCGACGGTTATGTCGGCGTTCCGGAATCTGCTGCAGATTCTCCTGCGCCAAGTCCCGCAGGAGAACCCGCCGGGAGCGTCGAAGCTCCCGAGCAGGTGAACATGGATGCCGCTGATGTTGAAAACCAGCTTGTCAAAACTGAGGTGTTGGCACGCATCGACTTGATGCCGCGACTAACCCCGGAGGAAAAAGACAAGCTCTACGTGCAGGTGGAACGCGCGCGCGGAATGGGCAAAATTATCACCATACCTTTTGCGACCGGCAAGGTGAACGTCGGTCCCAGCGAGGTCGCCGCCCTTCAAGAGAAGCTAACGTTATCGCAAATCCAAAAATTCGCTGAGGATCCAACAGTCGTCTTTGTTGTCCTTGGTTTCGCTGATACGGCGGGTGACCCTCAAAAAAACGTGGCGATTTCCTTGCAGCGAGCTGACAACGTGGTCAAGGCCCTGAAGGAGCGCGCCGCCATCATGAATGTTATTCACGCGGTTGGCATGGGGAGCTCAGATCTATTCGATGCTAAGAACCTGGAGAAAAACCGGGTGGTGGAAGTCTGGGCGGTGCTGCCTTGAGCAATGAGCTTTCGACCACTGTAGGGCTCGCCCCAATCCCGTTGAGGGATGGCTTGGTCTTAGGCAGAGGCGCAGACGCTACTGCCATTCTTCCGGACGCCTCGGTATCAAGACGCCATGCCATGCTCCATCACACCGAGTCGGGGTGGAGCGTTGAAGACCTCGGCAGCCGAAGCGGGTCTTTCCTAAATGGGCGCTTGTTCCGGTCTGAAGAATTGATCTTTGGAGACCTGCTACGGATCGGGCCCTTCAATCTTCGCTTCGACGGGAGATTCCTGCGAGAAACGGCGGGAATCACCGGTGCGCGACTCGACGCGCGCGACCTGAAGAAGGAAGTCCTCGGAGTTCCGATCATGAGCGGCCTCTCCCTGAGCGTAGCACCGTGTCAATTTGTCGGCGTGATTGGCCCGAGCGGAGCAGGCAAGTCCACGCTTCTGGATGCGCTCTGTGCGTTGCGACCGGCCGATTCGGGAGCCGTCATGGTCGATGGCCTCGACCTCTATGCCAATTACGAGGCGCTTCGCGAGGCGCTTGGCTACGTGCCACAAGATGACATTGTTCCACTGGAACTCTCCATCGAGGACGCACTTTGCTTTAGTGCTTACCTCCGGTTGCCAAAAAAGACGCCGACCGATGAAATTCGCCGCTTGGTTTCGCACACGATGCGTGTCTTGGGCTTGGAGGATCGCTCCGGCACGCCGGTAGGCAAACTTTCCGGTGGACAGCGAAAACGTGTCAGCGTCGGCGCCGAACTCCTCTGCCGTCCGCGTCTGATGTTTCTGGACGAACCGACTTCCGGCTTGGACCCTTCGGCGGAATCCAGACTTATGGAGTCGCTGCGCCATCTTGCGGTGACCGGCTGCACGATTCTTTGCACCACTCACATCATGGGTAACGCGTTTTTGTTTGACCGGCTGGCTGTGATGTACGGTGGCCGTTTGGTGTTTTTCGGAGAACCGGCGCACGCTCTGTACTACTTTGGAGTAGAGCGATTGACGCTCCTCTATGAAGGCATGTCT